>JBEEMV010000084.1:0-9347 GCA_041192505.1 Bacteroidota bacterium | reverse complement strand
AGACGGCATAAACATTTGAATAACTTAACAATTTTAGAATATCAACAATTAATCATTAACCAATTAAAAAATGCCGCTTAATGCTCTTAAAATTTTGTCCACTTTTTTCTTGGAATTCCACTATTGAATACGGATTTTATTGTAGTAGCTCTAATAGCCAAAAAGTAGAATGTAATAATAGTAATAGTACTGATGAAGGGCTTGAGTTTAATGGGCTAAGCAGTAGTGTAGTAAATAGAAATGTAATGACCAATATTAGCAAATATGGATTTGTATTAAATAATTCAGGGATAATAGGAACACAAGGAACATCTACAAGCCCTTCAGATAATCAATGGGCAATTGGAACATCTTGGCAGCATACAGGTTCTGGTATTCTCCCAAATATGACTTACACTAAAACGAGTACTTCAGTTGGGCAGCCTATGTTTGTTAGAACTGGTGCATTATTTAATCCAGATACATATGGAGAAACTAATGGGATTCCTGCGACAAAATATCAAACTTCATCAACTTTAAGCATTGTCACATCTCCACCACCAGTCATAAATTGTACGAACCTTATACTAACAGCATCGTCCCATTTTATAACGCCCGATATGGCTTACGATATTATAAATGGCAATGCAGCTTCATTAAGCAATAATCCATTGCAAGCCACTTTTATTTTGCAAAATAATTTGTATAAAAAATTGCGAACCAACGATGATTCGTTGCTTACGGATAATATAATAAACGATTGGTTTCAAACAAATAAGGCAAATAGCAGTTTCGAAACTTTGGCTTTAATAGATTCGGCAATTGGTATTAATGATATAGCCGCAGCCCAAGCCCTATTAGCAAGCTTTAGCCCTGCTAATAATATCGAAGCCAATTATGGTCATTATTATAATTGGTATTTAAAATATCGTGATAGTACGCTTACACCTACCGATTCTATTGATTTATTTAATTTGGCTACTAGTTGCCCATTTTATGATGGCGATGTGGTGTATAATGCCCTATCGCTTTATCGCTTAGTAAACCCCAACGATATAATAATGGAAGGCAATTGCGATGGCATGGAAGACACAAAAGGGAAAGAGTCTTCCGATAGCGGAAATAAGGAAAGGATAGGAAGAAATACTAAATCTAATAATTCGGTTTTATCAAATCCAATTTCGGCTATTTATCCCAACCCTGTGAATAGTCAATTAACAGTAAAATTTAAATTATTTACAACATATCAAATTTATTTAATGGATTTGCAAGGAAAAGTATTGCATGGTGAAATTGGGAAGGGTAATTTTATTATTAATACCTCTTCTTTCACGAATGGAATGTATATACTTGAGTATATTAATTTAATAAATAATGAGAAAGGATATACAAAAATTGTAATTGAACATGAACATTAATTATTTATGTAAGAGTCGCCAGATGATAATATTGGTGGCTCTTTTGTTTTTTGTTTATTTTCAGTCGTACTCTCAAATAAATTTGGTGCCTAATCCAAGTTTTGAAATATACGATACATGCCCTTACTCAAGTTTAGGGGGGCAAATTTATTTTGCTGTTCCTTGGACAGGACCAACTGATAATAGCACAGATTATTATAATTCATGCAATTCAACTTTGCTTGGTATACCTGGAACTATTAATGGCGGATATCAATATGCCAAAACAGGGAATGCGTATGCTGCAATTAGGGTTGCAGGTAGTAGCGATTACAAAGAATACCTTCAAGTAAAATTAACTGATTCATTAATTGTTGGAAACTGTTATTTTGTTTCGTTTTTTATTAATTTGTTTAACTCTTCTATTTATGCTACGAATTCAATTGGAGCATATTTATCAAATAATTCTGATTCTATTTTTAATCATTCTATAGGACAACCTACTTTGTTAAATTATAAACCACAAATACTCAAAGTAAATAATCCAGTTATTTCAGATACTCTTAATTGGATTAATATTTCTGGAATTTTTACTGCAACTGGAGGAGAGCAATTTATAACAATTGGTTGCTTTGAACTTAATAGTAATATGAAAATCAATCTAATAAATTCTTCAGGGAATGATGGAGCATATTATTATATTGACGATGTATCTGTTCTTGAAGCAACACCGATATATTTACAAAAAGAATTAACATTAAGAGATACTTTTATGAACAATGGAGATACAATTTTAATAGGGAATGAATCTATTAGTGGTATAAAATATAATTGGTATAAAAATAATCAATGGCTGGATAGCATCGGTCAAATTAAAATACACCCTAGTATCACTACAAAGTATATACGAACTATTACATATTGTGGTAATACGATTTATGACACGATAGTAATAAAAGTAAGGCCAACAGGCATACCAAACTCGGTTGCTCAAAATAACATATCTATTTATCCAAACCCAGCAAATGAAATAGTTTATATTGAATGGAATGGATATGAACAACAAACCATAACAATTGAACTACTTAGTATAGATGGACAATTATTGGGAAGTATGTATACGAATACTAAAACTACGGCAATTAATATTTTGAATTTATTAAATGGGATATATATTTTAAGACTGACTAATTTAAAGAATAATGAAAAAATTTATAGAAAAATAATCGTTCAACATGAAAACTAATTTTCTATTTAAAAGCCACAAGTACATACTTCTGGCTTTTTTTGTTTGTATGTATTTAGGAGGATATTCTCAAATAAACCTTGTTCCAAATCCATCATTTGAATATATTGATTCATGTAGCTTTGTTACCGATAATATTATGGTAGCGTTTCCTTGGGATAGTTTAAAAGCAGGAAGAGGAGGGGTATCAGAAGTTTTTAAAACGAATTGCCCCCCCTTTTCTATAAATTTTGGTGCTGGAAACCAGTATCCTAGAACAGGAAATAGTTTAGCAACACTATATGTTTACAATACCATTGATGTAAATACTTTTTTTTATCAAAGGGATTATTTACAGACTCCCCTAGTTCAACCTTTGTCAAATAATCGCAACTATTGTGTAACTTTTTTTTTAAAATTACAAAACACATCTGGAATTGCAATTGACCGTGTAGGGGCATACTTTGATAACGGCTCTATAACTACGCAAAGCTATTACGCTTGGGCAATTGCAAATGCACAAATTGAAAGTGCAGCTAATGTATATTTACACGATACATCTAACTGGATGAAAGTACAGGGTGTTTTTACAGCAAATGGAAATGAAACGTATATTACGTTAGGTAATTTCAGAAATAATGCGCTAACTGATACCATTATGTTTCCCCCACCTCTAATTGGTATAGGAAATATTGTATATTATTACGTTGATGATGTAAGTGTATTAGAAAGCAATAGTAAAATAAATGGAGGCAATGATACAACTATATTAATGGGTGATACAATAGAGCTGGGCAAAACCAATACCGAGGGTTTACCCTGCGAATGGTATGATATGGCAGGCAATAAAATAGGTAGGGGTAGCACAGCCTTGGTACATCCAACAACTAACACAAAGTATGTGGTTAGGATGGATTTATGTGGCTTTGTAAGTTATGATACAATAAACATAAGTGTAGCCACAGGCATACCAAACTCGGTTGCTCAAAATAAAATATCTATTTATCCAAACCCAGCATCAGAAAATATAAATATAGTATTGGATAAAGACAATTCTAACTTAGTTTATTCTATTAAACTCTATAATTATGCAGGTATTGAGGTAATGAACAAGGTAAGCAAAGGCTCTACAATGATTAATGTATCAAACCTTTTAAGTGGTTTTTATTTAATTACCGTTGATGATGGAATGAATGTAGAAAGAAGGAAAATTTCAGTTATTCATTAATTGTTTTCAACTTTTAAAAGCCTCGATAAATTTTATCGAGGCTTTTAATTTTTCCTTTTTTGATAAAATTCAAATTTTCTTTAAATGCTTTCCAAAAATTCAATTGTTCGAAAAAAATAAAAAGTAAAGTCTATAAATATATCTAATCCACAAAAATGGGTTTACTACAAAACTATTGAATCCGTTAGGTTTTGTTTAATTTTAAATCGTTATCAAAAAAATAGTTGTCATATTATTATTGTTGTGTTGTTGCTGTTTCGAAAATGTTTTTTCGCAACAACACGGTAGCCGCATTCTTTTTTTGCTTGATGCTTCGGGTAGTATGAATCAAAAAATGGGAACAAAATCAAGGTTTGATGTTGCTCGTGAATTATTGTATAATTTGGCTGATAGTGTAGAAAAAAATAAAAGCAATGTTGAATTTGGTATTCGTGTTTTTGGGCATCAATATCCTAATAAAGCTCATAATTGTGAAGATAGTAAACTGGAAATACCGTTTGCAAAAAACAATTCTGCTAAAATATTAAAACGCTTAAAACAATTACACCCACAAGGTTATACGCCTATTGCTTACAGTATTTTTAAAGCTGCCGAACAAGATTTTCCGACTATAAAAAATGGCAATACAGAAATGTTAAATGCCATAGTTTTAATTACCGATGGCGAAGAAAGTTGCAACGGCGACCCATGTGCGGCTGCATTATTATTAGAAAAAAAAAGAGTTTCGTTAAAGCCATTTATTATTGGCTTGGGTTTGCAAGATTCATTTATCAAAAAATTTAATTGTGTAGGAACTTATTTTGATGCAAAAACACCCGATGGCTTTAAATGGATTTTAAAATCGGTGGTTTCGCAAATAATGAACAATACCACTTTGCAAGTAAATCTATTAGATAAAAAAGGCGAACCTACCGAAACCAATGTAGAGCTTACTTTTAGCGACAGCTATTCGCAAATTTTAAAATATGCTTTTGTGCATTCGTTAAATGATAAACGAATTAGCGATACTATAAAAATTGACCCAATTGGAAAATATGATTTAATAATTCACACCTTACCGCCTGTGGTTAAAAAAAATATATCCTTAATTCCGGGTCAGCATAATATTATTGCGGCCGATATACCACAAGGCAATTTGCAACTTACTTTATTGGGCAACCCAACACCAATGGCTTTAATGCAGCCACCAACCTGTGTTGTAAGGCAAGCTAATAAAACCGAAATAATAAATGTGCAAGAATTTGGAAGTACTTATCGTTACTTAGCTGGCGAATATGATATTGAAATTTTAAGCCTGCCCGAAACTGAGTTTAGAGGTGTAGATGTAAAACCCAATGAAACAAAAAATATTGTATTGCCTGCTGCTGGCACGGTTTCTATATTTATTGCTGATCCTGGTTTGGTAAGTGTTTACACCACACAATTAAACAGATGGAAAAAAATATATGATTTTGGAAATGTAATATCGAATAGCTACGAACTTAATTTGCAGCCTGGCGAATATGATGTAGTATTTATTCCAAAAGAAAAAAGAGAAAGCGAATACACACAAACCCAGCATTTTAAAATAACATCGGGTGGTGTTTCACGAATTTCATTTAAACAATAATTACAAAATGAAATTTAAAATAAAGCATATTCTACATCTTCGAAAAATACCATTCTTCTCTAAAGGAGAAGATAAAGATGAGGTCATTAATAAGCATTTTTCGAAGAAGTATATTTTACTACCGATAATTGCCTTTTGTTTTTTACAAACAAATAGCAATGCGCAATCATCATTTGCCAATCCGAAAGAATTAACCAGAATTTTATTTTTATTAGATGCCTCTCAAAGCATGGATAATGGCTGGGATAACAGTTCGAGAATAGCCGAAGCTAAAAGAATTTTATCGGCAATGGCTGATAGCATAAATGATTTGCCAAATGTTGAAATGGCATTACGTGTTTATGGTCATCAATACAATGCAGCATTGGCAAACTGCAACGATACAAGATTAGAAACATCATTTACTAAAAACAATGCTAAAATAATTAAGAAAAAATTGCAGTTGTTAAAGCCAACGGGTATTACACCCATTGCATTATCGCTACAAAAATGTGTAAATGATTTTCCGAAAAATGGAACCAGAAATATAATAATAATGATAACCGATGGTAGTGAATCGTGTGGTGGCGATCCATGTGCTATTGCTAAAGATTTGCAATCGAAAGGAATTATTTTAAAACCATTTATTATTGGATTGGGTATTGAAAGCAGCGTTAGTAGCGATTTAGAATGCATTGGCAAATTTAAAAATGTAGCTGATGCTAAAGCTTTTGAAAAAGAATTTACTGCTATTTTAAATACCGTTTTAACCCGAACTACGGTAGAAGTAGATTTATTAGATACTGATTTAAAGCCAACAGAAACGGCCGTGAACATGACATTTTATGATGCACAAATGATGAATGTACGATACGATATGTATCATGTGATGAATGTAAGAGGCAACCCCGATACGCTTTCGCTCGATCCTATAGTAAAATATAATTTAGATATACATACCATTCCGCCTATTGAACAAAATAATATTTTATTGCAATCTAATGCCCATAATAAAATTGAATTAAATGCAGCACAGGGGTGGTTAAAAATTGGTTCGCCAAGTAAAACGTTGATTAAATGTATGATTAGAAAATCGAATACGCAAAACACATTGCATATTCAAAATTATAATACTGCCGAAAAATATTTGTGTGGCAAATACGATATTGAAATATTAACCCTGCCCCGAATTGAAATGAAAAGCGTAGAGGTATCGCAAAGCAAAACAACCAATATTCAAATAGCTGCATCGGGTAATTTATCGCTTGAAAAAAATGGTGAAATTTATGGTGGTATTTTTTATTTAAAAGATAATGTATGGATAAAACTTTATGAACTAAAATACAAAGTTTACCAAGAAACAATTGCCCTGCAACCCGGCAATTATAGGCTTATTTATAGAAATAAAATAAATCGCAAAATGAAAGAAACTAAAATAAAAGATGTGGTAATTAAAAGTAATCAAACCGTAAGTTTAACGATATAAACTATCTGAAAGTAAAACCAAACTTAAGATGCACATATTGTTCACTTGTAAATTTTGGAATAGTTGATAAATTAGTTACATATCCATTTTGAGAGCTATTGTGGGGTGCCGACACATAAGTTTTAAAATCTTGGGTAGATAGCCCAACGCTTAAATTAAGCCATGCTAAATCTGAGCATTTAATTTTAAAACCAATAAAAGGTTCGTTAAAAGAGCTTTGCCCAACTATGGTTCCTACATCAAAACCTAAATAAGGTGCAAAATCGGTTTTTGTAAAATATAATCTGGCATCTACAAAAACAGGAAATAACGTTTTATCATCATAGCCATATAAACCAGCACCAAAGCCAATACCAAAATATTCTCCTAACATAAATCCATTTATGGTTGTAATGCCAAATTCTTTTAAAGGAGTATGGGTAGGAATATAATTAATGCATACACCTAATTCGGTACTGTTAAACACTTTTCCAGCATGCCTTGTAGGCTTCACAATAGTATCTATTCTTATTGTTAAAGTATCTTGAGCTTTTGCTTCAAAACCAATAAAAAATATAAAACCAAGAAGTATATACCCAATATATTTTGCCATTCAATTTTATTTTGTTTCCAAATTTACTTTGAAAATATTTTCAAACAATTATAATTCAATTTTAATATCATTTGGTTTGTTATTATATTTACAAACCTTAAAAAAACTATTTGGTTATGAATAAAATTTTATCCCTTTTGGTTTTCGTGTTTTTGTTTTCTATTTTTCATTGCTTTGGGCAATGTAAATGGACAAATATTGATACGCTTGACTTTGAAAGTTCGGCCGTTGATACAAGTATTGTAGCCAGTTCATGCTATCATACTACACCAATGACATATGGTGTAAAAACGGGTACGTTGGGTTTGTATTTTAATGTACAAAATACTGTGGCAGCTGGTGCAATGCTTTATCATCGCACATTTGCTGTATGTACTAATGTACCATATAATTTTTCATTTTTTTATAAAACCTATGTATCGGGTACGCTATGCGATATAACTATAAAATTGTATGATGGCAATACATTAGTAAATACATTGGTTACTGGCCCAATTAGCTTTACTGTATGGCAACAATATGTATATAATTTTACGCCTACATCTGGTGTTATAAAAATTGAATTGTATACCAATATAGCTGGAAGCGGCGCTGGTAATGATTTAGCAGTGGATGATATGGTATTAAAAAATTGCCATAAATATTACACTGATAATTTATTTATCTGTGCAGGCAATAGCAATTATAATATTTTCGATTCTATTCCTACCACTACAATTACTAATATTACTGGTACTTGGACTGGGCCATCAACACTTACCAATGGCTATTCAGGTACATTTAATCCAGCCACTAATACCAACGGAAATTATGTTTATACATTTGCTTCACCCTCTATAAGATGTATTTCGGATACGGCTGCAATAACTATAAATACAGCCGTTTGTGGCAATTCGTGTTCTAATTTATTGCTAACTAATGATACTATAATTTGCAAAAATGCTATCCTACAACTAAAAGCAAAATTAGATACAGGAACTATAAGTACAATAACATGGTCGCCAAGTTGGGGCTTAAGCAATGCCACCATTTGGAACCCTACTACCACAGCTACAAAAGATACCATGTATCATGTTACAGTGCAAGCTGTATCGCCCATTAACTTAATTGCTAATGGCGATTTTTCATTAGGTAATGCATCGTTTACAAGTGGCTACACTTATTGTTCGGCATCGGTTCCGCCAGTAGGTTGTGTGCAAAGTTGGGGTTTGCTTTCCTGTCAGGGGTTTTATACCATTACTACAAGCCCAAATTTAGCACATACAAATTTTTCTGCGTTCAGTAATCACACAGGTGGTGCAGGAAATATGATAGTTGTAAATGGTTCCTCCAGTCCAAGCATTTCGGTTTGGTGTCAAACAGTAACTGTAACACCAAATACAAATTATAATTTATCGGCTTGGATTGCCAATGTTGATCCATTTTCAACTTCTGCATCATTGGGTATTTTATCTTTTAATATTAATGGAACACAACAAGGTCTAAAATTTAGCCCTGTTTTAGCAACAGGCGTTTGGACAAATCAATTCATAACATGGAATTCGGGAGCAAATACAGTAGCTAACATTTGCATTAATGATAGTTCAACTGCTGGAGGCGGTAATGATTTTGCAATTGATGATATTAGTTTTAATAAAGTTTGCTCGGTTACCGATTCAGTAAAAATCACGGTAAATATTACACCTACTATTTCGTTACCTAAAGATTCGTTTTTATGTGGTGCTGTTAATGTGAATATAGGTACTACAATATCTGGCAAACCTACACCAAGCCTTTTATGGCAAAATAGTTCAACAGCCAATACTTTTCATGCTACTACGCTTGGAACCTATTGGTGTCAAGCATCTAACAG
>JBEEMV010000083.1:0-3069 GCA_041192505.1 Bacteroidota bacterium | reverse complement strand
ATTTGTTTGTGCAAGATTTACGGGAAGCTTTACAAAATCAATTTGGTGGCGAAGGCGTTGGCTTTGTGCCTATTACAAGTGTTACAGGAAATTTTCGTCAAACCATTTGGACAGAAAATTCGGGTAATTGGCAAACCGTTTCGGTATTGAAAAACGATGAACATAAGCTTCCGCTTGGTATTGGCGGCGAAGCATTTATTCCACAAAATGCAAGTTGGGTTGTATTTGCGGCAGCTAAAAAGAAAAAGCATATAGATTTTTTTCATAATGCTGAGTTGTTTATTTACAATCCCGATTCAGCAGCATCAGTTGATGTAACCATTGATAATGCTACTTATCAGCATATTAATATTGAGCCAACCAATCATTTGCAAAAAATAATTATAGCCAATCAACAAATTTTTCAGCACATTAAAATTTCATTCAACACATCAAAAACAATGTATGTGTATGGCGTAAACTTCGATAGCAACGATGGCGTTTTTGTTGATAATTTTGGTGTTCGTGGTGCAAGCGGTGTGGCAATGGGCACTATGCAGCCCTATTCGCTTTTAGTCGATTGGAATACCGAACATGCTTACGATTTAATGATTTTAGAATACGGGTTAAACATTGTATCGCCCAAAACCATGAAGTATCAATGGTTCGAAAAATCATTTCCGAAAACGATTCAGAAAATGGAAGAAACTTTTCCTGATGCTGCCACATTATTATTATCAATTGGCGATAGAGCCATTAATAAAAATGGTGTGTATCAAACCATGGAACAAGTGCCCGTTTTTATTGATATTCAAAAAAATATTGCAAAGCAAAACAACATTGCTTTTTGGAATATGAATGAAGCCATGGGCGGCGATAGCAGCATGATTAAATGGATAAATGCCAAGCCACGATTGGCCAATAAAGATTACACACATATTAATGCTAAAGGCGGCGAAGTGTTAGGCAAAAAACTGTTTGAAACTATTTGGTTTGAAGTAAAACGAAGAGAGTTGAATTTGTAAGGAAATACAAATACATTGAACCACAGAGGCACGAAGGCACGGAGAAAATATACCACATAACAGAAAAAACGGTGCGGTAAAACGAATTAAAAAAATGCGATTGAAATATAAATTATTGTTTTCTTTTTTTGCAATATGCTTGTTGCAGTTGCCACAGGTTTGGGCTCAAACCAATGTGGATACAATGATGATAGCCAATGCAGATTCAATTTCAGTATCAGCCAATACATTTCCATTTGTAAAAAATGAATTGAATTATTTAATCAACCCAAAAGCATTAGAATCGTTTTATCAAAAATTAGAAGAGTTAAAAAGTGGTAGAAGAAATAAATTAGTGATAGTGCATATTGGCGATTCACACATTCAAGCCGATAATTTTACGGGCACTATGCGCAAGCAATTACAGCAGCAATTTGGTAATGGCGGCAGGGGTTTATATTTTCCGTATCGAACAGCAAAAACCAATGGGCCGTTTGATATTAAAGATATAAATACATCTATCTGTAATTGGAAAAGCAAGCGCTGTGTGTTTCCTGCTATCCCAATTCCAATAGGCATTTCGGGCATTACTATTCAAGCCAACCAAAGTGCAAAAATCGATTTTTCATTATCGCAAAATTATGGTGAAAATAAATTTGATAAGCTTACTATCTTCTGCGATAAAAAATTTGCTTATACCATCGAGCCACAAATTCAAGACCCTGTAACCAATTTTTTTGTTTCACCATTTAGGTTAGAATATGCTGCTGATCCTTATTCGCTTACTTATAGTATCGATAATCCAATTTCATCGGTAAGATTAAATATTGAAAAAAGCGATACATCAAGTGAGCCATTTAATTTGTTTGGTGTTTACTTTCAAAATACCGAAGCCAAAGGAATTGAATACAACATGATTGGTGTGAATGGCGCACAGTATATGCATTACAACCTAGCCGATTATTTTTTTGAACAATTACAAACCTTACAACCCGATTTAATTATTGTTTCGTTAGGAACCAACGAAGCTATTTCACGTGGCTATAATGCTGCTACTTTTGAAAGCGATGCCAACGAATTTTTTTCGAAATTGAATGATGTTTTGCCCAACTCATCGGTGTTGGTTACATCGCCACCCGATACTTATATGATGAGAAAATATAAGAACATTCATACCGCATCTATCAGCAATATTCAGCAACGAATTTGTTTAAAAAACAATTATGCTTTTTGGGATTTTTATAACATTATGGGCGGCTTGGGTAGTGTAATAAAATGGCGAAAATTAGGCATGGGCAATAGTGATATGTTGCACTTTTTACAAAAAGGATATGAGGTGCAAGGCACACTTTTATACCGAGCTTTAATGAACAGTTATAACAACCACAACCGCAACAGATAATATGTTTGAGCTGCTAAAAAACTATTTAACCTACAACCCAAAAGAGCCGCTGATATTTAATACAGCGTTGTTTTTGTTTTACTTTTTGGTGTTGTTGTTTTTTTATCAATTTGTATATCAGCGCAAAAAAAGCCGTGTGCTTTATCTTACTTTATTTTCTGTTTTCTTTTATTATAAATCGGGTGGTTTGTTTTTTTTATTGCTCATACTTTCAACGGTAGTAGATTTTAATTTAGCAAAATGGATTTACGAAGCCAAAACACAATCCCGAAAAACTGGTTTATTAATGTTTAGTTTAGTTATCAATCTTGGGCTGCTGGCTTATTTCAAGTACACTAATTTTTTTGTAAGCATCATGAATGATGCCTTTCATTCAAAAATAAATTACTTCGATATTGTATTGCCCGTAGGCATTTCGTTTTATACGTTTCAGGTTTTAAGTTATACTATTGATGTGTATCGCAATCAATTAAAACCATCCGACAATATTTTAGATTTTGGTTTTTACATCACCTTTTTTCCGCATTTGGTGGCTGGGCCTATTGTAAGGGCAAAAGATTTTTTACCACAAATTGGTATTGATATAAAATTATCAAAAGAAGATATTGCACAAGCCGTATTTTTAATTGCAACAGGCTTGTTTAAAAAAGCTGTTATCAGCGATTTTATTTCGATAAATTTTGT
>JBEEMV010000082.1:0-44034 GCA_041192505.1 Bacteroidota bacterium | reverse complement strand
AATAATCAACCACATGAATTTATTTTACATCATACAGATAAGGATTTAAAGCGAATGAATCGCTTTGTGCATCGCACTTTCAACGCTACAGATTTATTATATTTTATTTCGGCTTTACAACGATTATTTATTAAACACAATTCGCTTGAAAATATTTTTATCAAACATTCTACAAAAAATAAATTCGATATTGAACAAGGTTTAAAAGATTTTTACCTTGAATTTTTTGATGATGAATTTGCACCACAGCGTACCCGAAAACATATTTCAACACCCGATAAAAAATCGGCATGTAAAAGACTTTGTATGTATTTGCGATGGATGGTAAGAGATGATAACAAAGTTGATTTTGGAATTTGGAAACAAATAAAAACCAACGATTTAATTTGTCCTTTAGATGTACATGTAAGCAATATTGCTAGAAAATTACACTTGATAAATCGCCAACAAAATGATTGGCAAACAGCGGTAGAATTAACAGCTATTTTAAAACAATTTGATGCTAACGACCCAGTGAAATATGATTTTGCATTATTTGGTATGGGTGTACATGATAGGTAATTGCATTTATTCAATTATCAGATATGGTTTATATCAGCCACCAATAACCTAAAAGCAAGTTTTTATTCAGTTGGTAATATTTTTTTCCTTTTCAATTCAAAATTTTGCCCTAAATAAACTTTTCTAACCGTTTCGTCGGCGGCTAATTCTTCGGCTTTGCCTTGCATCAAAATTTTTCCTTCAAATAGCAAATAAGCTCTGTCTGTTATAGATAAAGTTTCTTGAACATTGTGATCAGTTATTAAAACTCCAATTCCTTTTGTAGCTAATTTAGCTACAATAGATTGAATATCTTCAACAGCAATAGGATCAATACCTGCAAAAGGTTCATCTAATAAAATAAATTTTGGATTAACAGCTAATGCCCGTGCAATCTCGGTTCTACGGCGTTCGCCACCGCTTAATACACTACCCATATTTTTGCGTACATGGGTTAATCTAAATTCGCCCAACAACGATTCTAACTTTTCTTCCTGTTCTTTTTTAGTGAGTTTTGTCATTTGTAAAATCGACAATACATTATCCTCAACAGTTAATTTTCTAAACACTGATGCTTCTTGTGGTAAATAGCCAATACCCATTTGTGCACGTTTGTACATGGGCATCATTGTAATATCAATATCATCAAGCATTACAGTGCCTTCATCGGGTTGTACTAATCCTACCGTCATATAAAATGTAGTTGTTTTGCCTGCCCCATTAGGTCCTAGCAAACCAACAATTTCGCCTTGTTTTACTTCTACCGAAACATCATTCACCACTTTGCGCTGGCGATAAGTTTTCATTAAATTATGCGTATGTAATACCATTTTATTTGCTAAAAATTATTGTTGCAAATTACGACAAAAGCATTCACTTTATTTTGCTTCTTTTAATCCCATCGATGTAATTATCCATTTTGTATTCAACTTATTCGAGTTAGAAAAATCTTCGTATTGTGGTTGAAACGAATCATCGTCTATCATATCCAATGCATTTTCATTAAATGCAATTTGCTTGTTGGCTGGTATTTGTAAGGTTAATCTAACTTCCTGATTGCGCCATTGCTGCCCACTTGGCTTTGTAAAATAATGAGGCAAAATTAAAATTGAATCTTTTTGCATTACATTATATACAATTTCATTAGCTCGTTTGGTAGCTATTATATCAGTTGAACCTTGTGCCGATTTTTCGATAATTAAATGCATTAATGAATCCTTAGATGGTGCTAATTCAAGTTCAATATTTCCATTTGCCAAGGTATCTAAAAAATTAAATTTATGACTGCCCCAAATTCCTACATTAATGTTGATGTGGCGGCGGTGGCTATTTTGCGAATGCAACCATTCAGAATTTATATAAATAGTATTAGTATGATTAGGTGTAAAAGCAATTTGTTCGGTAATGGTTTTATCGTGTTTAAAATCGGCACCTACTTTTTGTACCACATAAATAATGCTGATGATACTGGCAAACCAAACAATGGTAATAGTAGATTTTATCCATGATGAAATTTGTTGTGTTTTAAAAATCAATCTGATTAATTTATATACAATTACAATAATAGGAATAAACACCATGCAACAAGTGGCTACTACCAGCAAGTTAGCATCTGTAGCCGAATCTACCAAAAAACCTAACGCTAATGGTGCTGCAAAACCAACAGAAAATAATACCACAATTAATGCAAAAGCCAAAGGCACAAAAATCATTAATCCAAAAACTAAAAATATAAATGCAATAACTTTTATTAAAGTTCGAGCCACTTCGTGCAGTGTGTTTTTTGTAGTTGGATTTCTAAATTCTGAACCCATGCGTTCAAAGTTTTGTTTCACACTGCCAGCTTCACGTTCTACATTTTTTTTAATATCATCAAATGTAAGTGGCTTGCCAAACATTGCCATTTTTTCGGCAGCCGTTTCGGCTTTAGGTATGGCAATCCAACAAATAATATAAATTAAAAATCCACCACCACCAATAAAAAATAATGCCGCCAAAGCCAATCGAATTAAAATAGGATCGATGCCAAAATAAGCTGCCAAACCACTGCATACGCCACCTAACACTTTATCATCCGCATTTCTATACAATCGTCTAAATTGATTAGATGTACGATAAGTATTATCAGTAGATGATGAATTTGCAGATTGATTATTTTCTTCAGCAAATTCTTTAAACTGCTCAGGCTGCCCCATCATGGCTATTAATTCTTCAATATCTTTTGGTAAAATGGCTTGAGCGCCATCATTTATTTTTTGTTGAAATAATTCGGCAATACGATTTTCAACATCTAAATACACTTCGGCTGCCGAACTTGAATTACCCAAGTGCATTTTAATTTCATTCAAATATTTTTTTAAAGATTCGTAAGCAATTTCATCAATTTGAAAAATGATACTGCATAAGTTTATAGATATAATTTTATTCATGATTTTTGTTTTTTAGATTTTATTATTTAGTTGTTTTATCAACTGCGTATGCTAATTCTTTCCAGGTTTTTGTCATCTCTTTTAAAATTTTTTCGCCATCATCAGTAAGCTGATAATATTTTCGTGGTGGCCCTGTTTTCGATTCTTCCCAACTATATTTTAATAAACCATCATTTTTTAATCGGGTTAATAATGGATATAGCGTTCCTTCAACTACCAACATTTTTGCTTCTTTTAGCGAACTAATAATATCAGAAGCATACGATTCGTTTTTTGCAATTATGGAAAGAATACAAAACTCTAAAACCCCTTTCCGCATTTGCATTTGAATATTTTCTGCATTCATATTTTTGTATGTTTTATTTTAATGACGACGCAAACATACAAATATTTTAGTACCATGCAATACATAGTACCATATTTTTTTAAAATTATTTTTATTAAGATATTTTTTAGAGCAGACTAAATAATTTTTTTACTTTTGGTATCGTTATAATTTTAAATACATTATTAAAATGAAAAAGATAATTGCCGCCCTGTTTATTTTAACCACTTTGTGTAGCACTACATTTACTGCGTTTGCTCAAAAAGATGAGTTTTTAAATGATTTGATAAACTTATGGAATAACCATAAATATGAAAAAGTATATCAACCCTTAAAAGAATATAAAGACAGTAAAAAAATACAAAACGATTTTGAGATTGACTATATGATTGCAACCAGTGCAGCCCGTAGTGCTGGCGAAGATCCGAAAGAAGTAAGTTCATTAATTAATGAATTATTGGCAACTTATAAATTTAAAAAAGACGACCAAGATTATATTAGAAACCAAGATGGAATGGGCAAATATGAAAAAGGAAAAAATACAAGAATGGATGCTGAACATATTGCCAATAGAGGTAAAGCAGGCGATGTTACGAATAAAGAAGTACCAAAATCGCAAGGAAAAAATACCGACAAAACTGAAACCAAAGAATTGAAAGAAGCAGGTAAAAAAGAAATTATTAAAGTTGGCGAAGTAAAAGAAGAGATAAAAAAAGAAGAGGAAATTGTTAAAGACGAAGTGAAAAAGGAAGACACAAAAAAAGAAGTGAAGAAAGAGGAAATAAAAAAGGAAGCAAAATTAGTAGCAAAAAAAGATGGCGATAATAAGCCTGGTGAAATTATTAGAAAGCCAAATGTTACGCAAATCGTTAAAGGCGATAAAGTAATTACAGTAATGGCTGGGCACAGTTATTTTGTACGAGGCGATACGATTATAGAAATGCCTCCAGTAAAATCATTATTAAAGAAATAAAAAAAAGCCTTTCGTAAATCACGAAAGGCTTTTTTGTTACCTGCGCTATGACAACTGAAATTATTTTATTTACCGACCGTTTATTGTTGAAAGGCATTTCGCCGCAAGTGATTCATCATTTATTCAACAACAAAACTAAAGCAGAAATTATTCAATTTTTTGCTTTTGATGAAGCTGGGTATTTGCATTTTAAAAACATGCACGAAAAAGGAATGGAAACGTATAGTCTTTCGCTGTTTTTCTTTTTGTTGATTGATAAACAAACTAATCTACCAATTGGCGAATGTGGCTTTCATACTTGGAACAAAAAACACAACCGAGCCGATGCTTTTTATTTATTACGAAATGATGCCGACAAACAAAAAGGGTTGATGAGCGAAGCATTTCCTATAGTATTAAAATATGGATTTGAAGAAATGAAATTACATCGCATAGCCGCCATGATTGCGGATTGGAACACGGCTTCAAAAAAATTATTATTGAAAAATAATTTTAAAAAAGAAGGCACTTTACGTGAAGATTATTTTATTGATGGCAGCAATCAAGATTCGGATTGTTATTCGTTGTTGAAATGGGAATGGCAACAGTAGTGCTTTGTTATTTTTTTAAAAATTATACTTGAATATTTTTGTGATTATTACTTTCTTTGTTTGTAAAGCCGATGTTTATTTAATTTGCTCAAAAGCGTAGTTTGTAAATTAACATATTTATTAAAATAGCAATGAGATATATTTTAACTGTTTTTATTTTACTGATTTTTGCAACAAACATTTTTGCTCAAACTACTTACTACGTAAGCACTTCGGGCAATGATTCGAATAACGGAACATCCATTACATCAGCTTGGAAAACGGTAAAGAAAGCGGCAACTACTGTGGCTGCTGGTAGCACAATCGAAATTTTAGCAGGCACTTATAATGAAAAAATAATTCCGCTTGTTACAGGTTTACCCAATAATTTTATCACTATAAAAAATCATCAAAATGATTCTGTAATTATTGATGGCGGTGGCATAAATGGTTGGGGTGTTTTAACTTTTTACGGTCCATCTTATTTTAAAATTCAAGGTATTCATTTTGCAATTTCCGATTCATCATCGGCTTACAACTGGCAGCCAGCCATTATTGTGGGTAGTATTTCATCCAATATCGAATTTAAAAATTGCACGTTTAATCATTTAATTAATAAACATTCAACAGGTATTGCATTGTATGGCAATGATACAACAGCCAATGGTGTGCATGATATTACGATTACAAATTGCAATTTCGGAAACTCAATTTTCAGCATGACACAAGCTATTGGAATAGCTGGAAATGTGCATGATTGCAGCATTACAAACAATACCATTCATCATATTGCAAACTCGGGCATTGCATTAGTGGGCAGCGATAGCACATCAAAAAAATGGATATATGATTACGCTCGAAATATTTATATCAGCAATAATATAATTCATGATGTGTATAATAAAACACCTGGCAATTATCAGCAGGGCATTGTAATTAGTGGTGCAAGAAATTGCATGATTGAAAAAAACAGAATTTATAATTGCGATTTTGGAATTAATATTTCGGGTTATTCAAATTATGCACGAACAGATTATATTACTATTCGAGAAAATTTAATTTACAAAAATTATTTGCAAGGCATTTCCATCGGCATTTATAATTACACAAATTCTACTGCTCGAATTAGATATGCTAATCTTCATCACAATACTTTGTACCAAAATAATAGTTTGAAAACCAGTGCTGGCGAAATTGTTTTATTTCCATTTGATAGTAGCTCTATCACTCATAATATTTTTTATGCCAACAATCAAAACATGATTGGCTACTCGTGGTTTTATGGCGCTGGTTGGCAAAACAATGTGATGGATTACAATTTATTTTGTTCCTCATTTTTAAACCCAGCATCTATTATTTTTAATTGGGATGGAAATTATACTACAGGATTTGGTTATTATAAAATGGTAAGCAATCAGGATGCAAACAGCATTTTTGTTGACCCATTATTTGTAGATGAAAATAAAAATGATTTTCATTTATTCAATACAAGTAAGGCTGTAGATGCTGGTAATGCTGCATTTACAATAATAGCAAACGAAACTGATTTCGAAAATCAAAGCCGTATTTTTAATGGTAAGGTTGATATTGGTGCCGATGAAAATCAGGGCGAATTTATTCGTGATACAATTTCATTAGGAATAGTTGAAACTGAAAAAAATGAAATATCTATTTATCCAAATCCGTGTGGAGATAAATTAATAGTTACTGGTTATAAGTTATTAGAAAACACAATTGAAATAACCAACATTTTAGGAATAGTGTGCCCTGTTCCCCCTTTTCAAAGGTTGCAAATCCCGAAGGAATCGGGAGGGTTAGGGGGATTAGAATTAAATATTTCAACTCTTTCAAACGGAATTTATTTTTTACAACTTACCGATATAGCTGGCAAAACATATAGAAAGAAGTTTATTAAAAACTGATTTCCGTAGTTCGTTACTTCTTCTTTTGCTAAATTTGCATTTCAATTTTATGTAATGAAAATTTTAATATTAGGCTCGGGTGGCAGAGAACATGCTTTTGCTTGGAAAATAGCTCAAAGCAAACTGTGTTCAAAATTATTTATTGCGCCTGGTAATGCAGGCACATCAGCCTGTGCAACCAATGTAAACCTAAAAGTTTCGGATTTTGAAGGCATCGAAAAATTTTGTGTTGATGAAAAAATTGACATGGTTTTGCCTGGCAGCGAAGAGCCTTTAGTAAAAGGAATTTATGATTATTTTCAATCGAAAGGTTCATTAAAACATATTCCAGTAATAGGGCCATCAATGGAAGGTGCAAAATTGGAAGGCAGCAAAGCATACGCAAAAGCATTTATGATGCGGCACAATATTCCAACGGCTGCTTATCAAGAATTTGATAAAAATAATTTGCAACAAGGTGTTGAATATTTACAAAATTCAAGTTTACCTATTGTATTAAAAGCTGATGGATTGGCTGCTGGCAAAGGCGTAGTGATTTGCGAAACGCATGAACATGCAATGGCTGAATTAACTGAAATGATTGAAGCCGCAAAGTTTGGCGATGCAAGTGCAAAAGTAGTGGTTGAACAATTTTTAAAAGGAATTGAATTAAGTGTTTTTGTATTAAGCGATGGCAATAATTATGTGATTTTGCCAACCGCAAAAGATTATAAACGAATTGGTGAAGGCGATAAGGGCTTGAATACAGGTGGCATGGGAGCTATTTCGCCAGTGCCATTTGCTGATGAATTATTAATGAAAAAAATAATTGAACAAGTAATTGAACCTACCATAAAAGGATTACAACAAGAAAAAATTATTTACAAAGGGTTTATTTATTTTGGCATAATTAAAGTAGAAAACGATCCATTTGTAATTGAATATAATTGTAGAATGGGCGACCCTGAAACTGAAGTAGTAATACCCCGAATTGAAAATGATTTGGTGCAATTGTTTTTAGCTACTGCAAATAATACATTAGATAAAGAAACGATGATTGAAAACCCAAAAGCTGGCTGTACTGTGGTTTTAGCAAGCAATGGCTATCCTGAAACATTTGAAACAGGAAAAACGATTAACAATATTGAATTGGAAAATGATGTAATTGTATTTCATGCAGGAACAAAGTTGAATGATGATGGAAATATTATTTCGTCGGGTGGCAGAGTAATGATGCTAACAGCTTTGCACGATGATTTAAACAAAGCCCGTGAATTAGCCATCAACAAGGCATCTGAGGGATTTTTCGAAAATCAATATTATAGAAAAGATATTGGAATGGATGTAATCAATTTAAAATAGCACTGCCTATTTTTATTCGATTTTGAATTTGGTTTACTACCAATTCCTATCGAAATTTGTATTTTGAAAAACTGATGCAACGTTTTTTAAATGCAACATTTCAAAGCAATAAATAGTCATATTAAAACAACCGAAAATTTAAATTTTATACCTTAATTTTAAGCCATGAAAAAAATAGTTTTTTTATTAGCCTTTATGCTTACTTTATTTGCTTCATCGCAAAGTAAAGCGCAGTTAACTGCTCATTTTGTAGCATCCAACGGTCTTACTTTTCCAATTGATACATGTGGTAATTTAATTTTAACACTGAACAATACATCAACAGGAAGTTATGATACAGCTAAGTGGTCAGTTTATTATAGTGCTGCTTTTAATTGTAATGCATCTGGTTCGGCAACTACCTATAAGTTTTTTGGTGCTACAAAAAGTAGTTCGCCAATTATAGCTGCGGTAAATGCAGGATCATATTATGTGTGTTTAACAGTTTCTAGTGCTAGTGGACAAGTAAGCCAATCATGTGTATGTATTGCTACAACACATGCTGTGCCTACAGCTAATTTTACAGCATCTGATACAATAGGTTGTGGCACATTATTAACCACCTTAATACCTTCAAATCCTAATAGTTTACCGCCTTATACCTATACTTGGAATTTGGGTACGGTAGGAATAAATCCAAGCACAAATTTACCTTACTCATCGCAGTTTGCTACTTTTGGTACAGCTACAGCAGGTAGTGGAAGCTTACCAGTTAAATACAATGCTAGTAATACAAGAAACAATGTATATCTGCAGGTGGTAGATGCTAATGGTTGCAAAAGTGCAATTATTAAAACAAGTTATATTTACGCAGTAGTTAAGCCTACGGCATCTATGTATGTAGCTGGTGGTAGCAATTTGTGTTCGCCAGGCATAATAAATTTAGCTTCTCCGCCAGGAAATGATAGTTATACTTGGTGGATTCCTTCAACATCGGCTACAGCAACATCAGGACCATCGCCTTTAAATACGGCTAGCCATAATTTCACATCTTATTCATGTACAAATGTAAAATTAGCAGTATTCAAATATATTCATCCTACTTTTGGTTGTTCTGATACCATTACTCAAAATAATGCGGTTTGTATTCAAGGTATTGCAAGCAATCCTTGTTTATCAATATCTACTACAAATGCAGGATCAGGTCAATCATTCGTAACCACTTTTACAGCTTGTACAACGCCATTGTCATCAAGCCCTATTTCAGGTATTGTGGTTGCAGAGCCATGTGGTGGCATTTATCCAGCTTGTGTAGTTCCTGTTACATTAGGCACTATTACATCTTCTGGTTGTAGCCTTGGAGCCTTAAATAATTGTATTATAAATTTGCCAGGATGTTATCAGTCACCTGTAACTTATTGCATTGTTTTTAAAGGAGATACTTTGATAAATTCATCAAACAATTGTGTAGGTTATTATTCATTACTAAACCCATGCACTGGTGGTCCATTAACTATTACCATTAATCCTTGTCCTATAGCTACAGTATCTATAGCATCGGGTTTTACTGGTAATTATTGTTCACCATCACATCAATTTTGCTTTGATGGGCCAGTACAAAATTTGGCTCCAAATTTACCGGGTGCTACATACGAATGGTATGTTGCTAATCCTAATACTGGTGCCGTAGTTCAGGGTACGGGTATAAATTTTTGTACAGTATTTTCAGGTTATGGTTCGCATGATGTTTATTTGAAAGTTATACAAAGTGCAGCCAATGGTGGTTGTGCGGCAATTTCATCAAAAACAGTTTCATTAACACCGCTTAAGGGAAGTTTTACTTATAATAAAACAAACGGTTGCGACTCGGTAACAGTAAGTTTTACGCCTTCGCCCACAACGGATACTTTATATACATGGGATTTTGGTGATGGGCAAACTTTTGCCACCCATGATACATTGCCTATTTCTCATTATTATGCAAGTAATATAGATACTTGTTATACTGTAAAATTAATTCATAGGTCGTATCATTTAGGTGGTATTCATTGTATTGATACTATTACTCAAAATAGAATAATTCATATTGGTCATAAAATTACGCCAATTGTTACCTTATCAGATAGTACATTATGTTTGAAAAATGGTAAGGCATGTTTATATGTTCAGCCCGATCCTATTACACAAGTCATTCATGTTCCAGGGTCTTATGTTTCATTATGTAATGTTAAATCGTGTAATTGGTATTTTACAAGGCCACATAAAACCCCAATATTGGCAAGATCATTTGTGTGTGATACGCCACAAGTTTGTTTTACTGATACGGGTGTATATTCAGGACATTTTATTATTAATAGCAATGGCTGTCAGGACACATTAACTATTGATAGCATGGTAACAGTAAATGGTATTAAATCTAATTTTAAAGATTCTGTATGGTGTTCGGCAGGTGGTGTTGCAACATCTCAAACTTGTACATTTGTACCATCAATAAAAATTTATCCTAAAAATGGTACAGGCACTTATCCAACTACAGTAAAATTTATTTTATTTGGTGCTGGGCCAGGTGCAAGTGATTACATAGATTCAGGTGTATATTGGCCAAGTACTTCGCCTAATACGCCTCATTCACCAACTCGATTTACATTCCAGTTTCCTAATAATGGTGTATTTACGGCTTGGATGATAGTGAACAATAATGGGCAATCGTGCCAAGCCGATACCGTAAAAAAAGTTGTTTCTATTTTAAATTACCAAGCGGTTATGCAGCAAGTTCCATTTAATGACCCTACCTCAAAATGTAAAGTAGGCGGTTATGCTGGCTGGACAATTAATGGTATTTTTTCAACCCCTAATGCTCCGTATCCTCCATTTGTTCAAGTTAAATGGGGTTTGCCAAATGGTCAAGGTGATACTACATATTCTGTTTCGGGTAATACAAATACTTCTGGTGGTTTGCTAAATGGGTTTACTCATTATTATGATTCATGTGGCACTTTTCGGGTAAAATTAATAATTGGTAATAGCTCGGGTTCGTGCCGAGATTCATCAGATTTATTGTTAACCGTTACTGATTTTTATAGAGATAGTGCTGTTTACCATTCTTCAGGTTTTCAATACGGCATGGTGCAGATGGATCAAGTTACAGGTGCTTGTAATCGTTGTTCTAAGTTTACTAACAAAATTAAAGTATGTGGCAGCACTTTGCTAAAAACTATATTTGATTATAAAGATGGTTCGCCAAAAGATACAGTATATGGCAGTACTTGGACAAGCTTTATACATTGCTTTTTAAAACAGCCCACAAGTGTTATCCAATATGAAGTTTTTAGTGTAAGCGGATGTAGCTTAACACAAGCTATTGCAACGCCTACTTATTGTGGAAATTTAGCAAAATTTAGTGGTTTGTTAGATACTGTATTATGCTTGGGAACAGCTTTAAATTTATCAAATTTGTCTACAGGTACAGTAGATACAAGTATTTGGACATGGGATTCAATAGCTTGTAAATCGCCAACACCATGGAAAATGCAAAAAAGTGCTGGTAAAGGAAGTTTTCAATTAACTTCAAATTATACAAATACGAATGGTTATTATTATTTAAACCTTCATGTTAAAAATGGTTGTGTGGCTAATGGAGGTGTTCCATGTTCTGATGATACTTGTATTCGTATTCATTTTCAAGATCCAGTGGCGCAGTTTTCTATTCCAAGTGTTTGGCCATGTCCTTCCAGCTTTTTACCAGTTACCAATTTATCGGTTGGGGCGTATGATAGTTTGGTTATTTTAGAGTTCATACCTGGTTTAATACCACCATATTTATCTTTTATATATTCTAAACGACAAGGTTCAATACCCACAAATATTCAATTGCCTACTGGTGCGGTTGGGGAGTATAATATTATTTGTAAAATATATAGTACTAAAGGTGTACAAGCTAATGGGGTGCCTTGTAATTCGTCTTATTCGCAAATTGTAAATGTATTAGGTCCAAGCTATGTGCATCTGCCACCATTTAAACAACATGCTTGTATAAATGATACGCTTTGGTTCAATGATTCTACCAATTCATCAAATGGTATATTGGCAGTTTGGAATGATGCCAGTGCTCCAATTCAAATACAACGGATTAATCCAACCGATACTACCACTCAATATTATCATTTTGGTCATGCGTTTAACGTGCCAGGTAAATACCCAGTTTATTTTTTCATTACAGATGGTTCTAATTGTTCGTATCCAATTGTAGATACAGTATTTATAGATGGGCCACAAGCTGCATTTACATATTCGCCACCATTAACTAATTTTTGTGGTACTGCTAATGTTCAATTCGAAAATTCTTCCATAGCTAGTTCGGTAAGTATCCTTGATACTGCTGCATTTGAGTGGACATTGATAGATGCTACCACATCTTTACCTATAGCTACCTACACATCTGATACAATTAATTTGAATATTACTACTTCAGGCGTTTATTCAATGAAATTAAAAATTACTAGTAAAGATGGGTGTATTGATTCTATTCAGCAAGATAATTTGTTTACTGTTCATCCAAAACCTACATCAGCTTTTTCTGTAAATCAAGATAGTATTTGTGCCAATTCATGTATAAATTTTACTAATAATTCGGTTGATCCTGAAGCTAATTTAGGTTATCATTGGTATTTTGATTGGCCAAATAAAACCTTAACAAGTTCAAATAGTTCAACCTCTTACTGCTATACCACTTCGGGTTTATACAATGCTGTGCTTATTGATAGTTCTGTTACATTCTGCGTTGATACAAGTGTTGTTCAACAGATTTATGTTTCGGCTGATGTGGTAGCAAATTTTTCTGTTGCGGCTACCGTATATTGCGGCGATTCTGCTACCGTTTTATTTACTAATTCTAGTACACCAGCAGCCGAATTATCGTATTGTTGGAATTTTGGTGATGGTGTTGTAGGATGCCAATCTGGTTTACTAAACCCTGCGCATAAATTTTATTTAACAACAGGTTCAGCGTCAACTTGTTTTACTATTAAATTAACCGTTATTAATGCTTCAGGCTGCGATAGTGCTATTACTAAACAAATTTGTTTGTATCCAAAACCAAATGCCGATTTTGATATGAATCCTCCAGGAGCTTGTAATCCTTTAAAAATAACCTTTAAAGATTTATCAACCACAATGCCATTATCGCCAATTACTAATTATTATATCAATTGGGAACCTGGTTCAATTTATAATTCATCAAACTATCCTACAGGCATTACACATACCTATATCCATTCAGGCATTACTCAACCTTTTGTTGATACTATCACCTACATCATTACCACTCAACAAGGATGTATGGATACCGCCGTTCACACAGTAAGTAGTTATCCATTTCCTATAGCATGTGTAGCAAAAGATACATTGGTATGTGCAGGGCAACAAGTAAATATAGGCTGTGCGCCTAAAGCCAATGAATCATATAATTGGTTCAGTCCATTTGGGACAAGCTATACACCAGGCAGATTTAATTCAAATCCTTATATTCAACCACAACTTGATACCACTTACTGCATGCAAGTAAGTAATCAATATGGTTGTAGCGATACTGCTTGTATTCATGTTAGTATTATTCCGTTTATTGTGCCATCTGCTGGTATTGATACATCAATATGTATTGGCGGCTCGGCTTTATTAAGTGCACAAGGTGGTATTACTTATTCGTGGTTAAATCAAAATACAAACGAAATTATTTCCACAAATCCAGCATTAGTTGTTAAGCCTTTATTTCCTGCAACATATACTTATTCAGCCACCATCGTAGGTACATGTAATCAGGATGTAGTGGATGTTCATGTTACCGTATTTCCTTTACCAAATGTTATTTTAAATCATGAAATAAATGATGTGGTAGCAGGCAGACCTGTTCGAATTGCTCAAGTAGGTGCGGCTGGTGGTTTTTATACATACTTGTGGGATCCTAATTACCATATCGATTCTATTTATTCTGGTTCGCCTACAGTATGGCCTGATGTTACTACAAAATATACAGTAATATTAACCGATATTCATGGCTGTTCGGATACTGCCGATGTTACCGTGCATGTATTATGTAATGCTAGCAATGCAGTATATGTGCCTAATGCATTTATACCTGGCTCATCGCCTGCCAATTCAAGATTTTATGTACAAGGCACAGGGGTAACACAATTAAACTACATGAGAATTTATGATAGATGGGGCGGTTTAGTGTATAGTGCTCAAAATCAACCTATCAATGATTCAAGTGTAGGTTGGGATGGATTCTTTAATGGTAGCCCAATGCCAGCTGGTGTATTTATGTATCAAATGGAAGTTCAATGTGCCGAAGGCGAAGTGTTTCCACTTACAGGTACCATGACATTAATTCGATAATAAACCCTTTTAATAAAAAGCAGCAAGAACTACTTGCTGCTTTTTTATTTTATGAAAACAAAAAACAAGATAAAATTTATTTTGCTGCTAACAAATATGCTTGTTGCCAATCTATTATTGGCACAAAGCAAAAGCGATGTAATGCTGATTAAACAACAATTAGTGGAACATAATAATAGCGATTCGATAAAACATTTTTCATTATTAATAAAAAAGAATCCACTGCTATTGCCGTTTACCACCACTTTATTTTTTTATCAAAATATTATATCGCCGCAGTTAGCAACCGATTGCCCACACATACCCAGTTGTAGCAATTTTTCAAAACAATGTATTGCCAAATATGGCTTCGTAAAAGGTGTAGCGCTAAGCGCAGATAGGCTTACACGATGTTCGCCCATATCTATAATGGATTTACCATCTTACTCATTTAATTATTTTACCAATAAAATAAACGACTTGCCCAGCTATTATTATTTCAAACAAATTAAACACTAATTAAAATCGGCTTTTTATACTTAGTAAAAATATTTACATTTGCCGTCCAAACTATAATCAACTATTTATATGCAAGAAAATGGAATTAAGAATACCACTGTTGGATTAGACACAGCAGGTATAAAGAATGTTACAATTTGCAACTGGAATCTTACGCCTCAACAATTGATGGATAAGGCTATAGCATTAGGTCATGGCGTATATGCCGACAATGGTGCTATTGTATTTGATAGTGGCGAATTCAGCGGTCGTAGCCCAAAAGACAGATTTATTGTACGAGATAACATCACCGAAAATGATGTAAACTGGGGCGATACAAATGTGGGTGTTACAGCCGAAGCTTTTGATAGATTGCAAGCCGAAGTATGTGCACATTACGAAGGAAAAGAAATTTATGTTCGTGATAATTTTGTGTGTGCTAATCCAAACTATCGTTTGAATGTTCGTACCATCAACGCAATTCCTTATCACAATTTATTTGTAGATAATATGTTCATGCGCCCATCAGATGCCGAGAAAACATCGATGGTGCCTGATTGGACAATACTTTGTGCGCCTGATTATAAAACTACAAACATTGCCGAAAATGGTTTGCGCCAAGGCAATTTTGTAATAGTAAATTTTACAAAGAAAATGGTTTTGATTGCAGGAACTGGCTATGCTGGTGAAATGAAAAAATCTATTTTCTCGGTATTGAATTTTATTTTGCCAGTTAATCGTGGTGTATTACCCATGCATTGCTCGGCTAATATTGGTAAAGATGGCGACACTGCTGTATTCTTTGGCTTAAGCGGTACAGGAAAAACTACTTTATCGGCTGACCCAAATCGTGCTTTAATTGGTGATGATGAACATGGTTGGGCTGATGATGGTGTATTTAATTTTGAAGGTGGTTGCTACGCAAAATGCGTTGATTTAACTGCTGAAAAAGAACCCGAAATTTGGGCTGCTATTAAACACGGAACAGTTTTAGAAAATGTTAAATTTATTGCAGGAACTAACACTCCTGATTATGCAAACATTAGCAAAACTGAAAATACAAGAGCTGCATACCCAATGACACATATTGCAAATGCAGTAAACCCAAGTGTTGGCGGCGTACCTAAAAATATATTCTTTCTTACTTGCGATGCTTCGGGCGTATTGCCTCCTATTTCTAAATTAACACCTGGTCAAGCAATGTATCATTTCATTAGCGGTTATACTGCTAAAGTGGCTGGTACAGAAGCTGGTATTACCGAGCCTACAACTACATTCAGTGCTTGCTTTGGCGCACCTTTCTTGCCTTTACATCCTGCTCGTTATGCTGAAATGTTAGGTGAAAGAATGCGTAAAACTGGAGCTAATGTTTGGTTAGTAAATACAGGTTGGAGCGGCGGTGCTTATGGCACAGGTAGCCGTATGAAATTGAAATTTACAAGAGCTATGATTACAGCGGCTTTAAATGGTCAGTTAGCTAATGTTGAATTCGAAAATCATCCAATATTTGGATTAGCAATGCCTGCCACTTGCCCTGATGTACCAACAGAAATTTTAAACCCACGTAATACATGGGCTGATGGCAATGCATACGATGCTAAAGCAAATGAATTGGCGAATAAATTTGTAAATAATTTTAATAAATATGCTTCACAAGCTAACGAAGAAATTATGAGTGCTGCACCAAAAATGTTGGTGTAAGTATTTTTTGAAATTGTCCCGTCCTAAATAAGTGATACGGATTATGAGATAAAAATAGTTTATAAAACCGAAGTCAAAATATTTTGACTTCGGTTTTTTTATTTTATTGTACTTTAATTTTTTAACCCAAATTACGCATTGAGATTTTATCTATGAACAATTTCCTTCAACCCCCAATGTTTTAAGCTAAGAACCACCCCTAAAAAAAGGCTATTTTTTTTCAATTTGGCACTTCATTCATTTGTTATAAATGGTATTTTTTTGCATTAAAATCGTTTTTCGATTCTTTCTTGTTCGTTTTCTAACTGCTGCTAAATGCATCTTATTGTAAAATAAACCGAATTTAATTTTATAAATTGTAGTTTTGCAGTATGAATACAGTAGCAATAGTAGGCCGACCGAATGTTGGCAAATCAACACTTTTTAACAGATTAACTGGCAGCCGCAAAGCCATTGTGGATGATCAAAGTGGTGTAACCCGTGACAGAATATATGGCGAATCGGAATGGAACGGTAGAATGTTTCAGGTAGTAGATACAGGCGGTTATGTAAAAAGCACCGACGATATTTTTGAAATTGAAATTAAAAAACAAGTAGAAATAGCTATTCGCGAAGCTCAATTAATACTATTTATATTAGATGTAACATCGGGTATTACACAACTAGATGATGAAATGGCGCATTTGCTTCGTAAAAGTAAAAAGCCAATTATTGTAATTGTAAATAAAGTAGATAATTTTAATAGAACATTGGATGCAGCCGAGTTTTATAGCTTGGGGTTTGATAATGTACATCAGCTATCATCTATTTCGGGCACTGGTACTGGCGAATTATTAGATGATATTATGCGATTACTGCCTGTTGAAGACGAAAAGGAAGAAACCAAATTACCAAAATTTTGTTTGCTTGGCAGGCCAAATGTTGGTAAATCATCATTATTGAATGCATTACTTGGCGAAGAACGAACTATTGTGAGCAATATAGCTGGTACTACTCGTGACTCTATACATACGCATTATAATTTATTTGGTAAGCAATGTATTTTGATTGATACGGCAGGTATCAGAAAAAAACAAAATGTACATGAAGATTTAGAATTTTATTCAGTAATACGAAGCGTAAAAGCAATTGACGAATCGGATGTATGTATGCTGATGATTGATGCCAAAGAAGGCATATTACAGCAAGATTTGCATATTATAAAGCAGATTGAAACTAAAAAGAAAGGCTTAGTAATATTGGTAAATAAATGGGATTTGATTGATAAAAACACCAAAACATTATTGGAGTTTGAACAAACTATTAAAGAAAAAATAGCACCATTTACAGATGTACCTATTCTATTTATTTCGGCATTAGAAAAAATAAGAATTTCGAAAATTATTGAAACTTGCATTGAAGTATCAGAAAATAAAAACAGAAAAATAACTACTTCGAAATTTAATGAAGTATTAGAACAAGCAGTAGCATCTACGCAGCCTCCGGCTCATAGAGGGCATTTAATAAAAATAAAATATGGCACACAGTTGCCTGCTCAAGTACCTACATTTGCTTTATTTTGCAATTATCCAAAGGAGATAAAAGAACCTTACCGAAATTATTTGGAAAAACAATTACGGGCAGCCTTTAATTTTAAAGGCGTACCAGTGTATTTATTTTTCAGAGAGAAATAAGAATATAGTAGCAAAAAAAAAGAATTAAAAAAAAATGTGTTATTTGTTTGTAAAATTAAATATGAAAATTACCTTTGCCGCCGAATTATAATTCAATAACATTACAAAATTTTTACAAAAAAAGATGAAAAAATTAGCATTATTAATGGTTGCTGGCGCTATGTTCGCTGCATGTAATCAAGCTGCAAAAACAGAAGAAGTTAAAACTGATTCAACTGCTACAACAAACGAAGCTGCTGCTGCTGTTGCTCCAGCTGATTCTACAATGCATGCTGATTCTACAGCTGCTCCAGCTAAAGAAGAAAAGAAATAATATTTATATTAACTTTTCTTTGCAAAGAACTTAAAGCACTAATCATTGATTGGTGCTTTTTTGTTTTTATGGCAATCCTAATTATAGTAAAATAAAAAGCCTTTAGATGTTTCTAAAGGCTTTAACTAATTTATAAAATATTTGAACCAATCTATTCCTTTATAAATTTTTGTGTTTTAGTTCCAATTTGAACAAAATAAATTCCTGCCACAAATTCGTTTATAGCTACTTCATTTTGTGCTTTATCCAATAGTCCATTTTTTAATATTTCGCCTGAAACATTTATGATGTAAAATGGCGTTGGTTCAATTGTATTATCAGATGCATCAATATGAATATTGGTGCTTGAAACCGTTGGATAAACTTTAAACGATTTATTAGCATCGGCATTTAAAGGCTCGGATGTATAACGAGCTATAGAATTGTTTTTTATAATTCGTAATTTATAACTACTTGATTCATTGAAATTTTCAGTAAAAGTATAAGTACTCAATCCCTCTGATGAATTAGCTTGTTGGGTATTAATTACCGAATAATTTTTACCATCCGTACTTTTTAAAATTTCAAAAGTAATAGTGTTTTTGGCTGATGAATTGGCATTCCAATTTAATGAAATAGTATTGCCATTGCGCTGTGCTTCAAATTTTTCTAACACAAATTCTTTTTCGATAAAATGCTCTACAAATCCTTCTCTGCTATCGGCAGAAGGTTTGTTGATAGCAAAGCCAGGCACTGCTTTAGCCGAAAATACTTTTTGAGCAAAACCCAATTTATCGGTAGTACAATTGGCTACTAATTTACCACCATGAATGGTGCTATAAAATTCTAATACGGTATTTGGTTTTGCATTTTCTATAACGGTATATACCACATCGGCTATTTGAAAACAAGCTGCCGAAAATTTGTTTTGTGTAGTTAATTCGGGCTTTTCGGGGTGTAGTTTTATATCAAATTTATTTGCTGTTGATACATTTTGGCTATTAGCCAAACCAAATGAAGCCACTATAAACGCTGCTGTTAAAATATATTTTTGCATGATTATAAAATTTAATTGTTTTTAAAAAATTATTTGTTTTTGCTCCCTCTCCTTTGGAGAGGGTTGGGGTGAGGTTTGTTTTATTGTTTTACAAATTTTCCATTTAGTTGATTGCCGTTTACGTCGGTTGCTTTGATGAAATAAATACCCTTTGAAAGAGTTGAAATATTTAATTCAAATCCCCCTAACCCTCCCGATTCCTTCGGGATTTGCAACCTTTCAAAAGGGGGAATAGAGCACACTCTACCCAACACATCCGTTACCACTATTGTATTTACTAATGACTGATGACTGATGACTATTGACTGCTGTGCTGGATTCGGATAAACCACCAACTGCTCTTTACTTACCACCACATCTTCAAAACCATTTAAAGTATCATTCCAGTTTACATTGCCGGGGGCAAGCTTTAAAATATACATGGCTGGTGTGCTGCTTATGTTTACTTTTTTAGCATCGCATTGTAGTGTGCTGCTTGATGTATTGCCTACAATAATAATTTCATTATTATCATTAATAGCAATATCACGAGCATTAGCACCAGGAAAACCTTTAATGATTTTATGCCATTTTTTATTACCCATACTATCCATACATTCAATTAATACATTTTGATAACCTGTACCATATACAGTATCAGTACCCGAAATAATAGATGAACCATCGAAATAAGAAACAAAATAAAAATCAGAATTAGTTTTGCTACCCACCACTCCAATAGGCTGTTCGGTTGAACTGATTAATTTATGTGGATTTTTAGCCCATAATACATTGCCTAATGAATCATAGCATACTAAAAAACTAAGATATTCATTTGTGCCTCCTGTTCCTGTAATATTGGGTGGAAAAGAGGAATGACCTTCCAGTAATACAGAATTTAGGCTATTATAACTTCCGAAAACTACAACTTGTAGATTTTTCAGAATACACATTCCTTCAAATCCTGCAATGTCGGGGAAGTTTGGGGTGTAGATTCCTTTTACCCATTTCAATGTGCCTACACTATTGTATTTGACAATTGCAGAAGCAGTGTATCCTTGTTGTGGAAAAGTATAGTGATAAGCTGAATCAAAATAAATATTATAGCTAGGGTCTAAACTAATTAAGGAATATAAATTCTGGTTTATGTCAATTAATGAACCAGCATAACCGTCAATTAAGTTATTTGTCCCTCCTCTTCTGACCCAAATCAATGAACTTGTTTCAGTGTATCTAGCCAAATACCCATCTGCTCCTTTTGTAGTTAATATAGTACCTCCAAAATCAGTCGTTGCAATAGGATTTGGGCTGCCAGAATAACCTCCAAATCCTCCAGAAATTACAATATCATTATTTGGCATTATACCAATTTCATCTAGCCCTATACTTTCTCCATAAAGCCCATTAATTGTAAAATGCCATAAATAATCCCCCAATGAATCAAGCTTTAATAATAAAGCATCTGAACTGCCAATACTAATAATATTATGACCTAATATATTCATACTGTCTGCAAAATTAAATGCAAGTAAAAGGTTATTCTTTTTATCACATTGAATTTTTACACGTTGATAATATGGGGATTGAATCTCAGTAATTATTTTTATCCACTGTACAACATCAGAACTATCAATCTTAGCTATAAATAGAGTATTATTTAAAGAGCTTTGAGTGTTACTTTTCAAAGTATATCCCCCCAATGAATAAGTCCCATTAAAAAAACCTCCAATATAGGTGTTGTTATAGCTATCGGTAGTTATTGAAGCAACATTATAATAATCACATTTACTACTCATGATAATGTTTTTAGCATGATAGTTTTGTGCTCTTAATGTAAAAGTTACAGTAAGAAAAAAAACAAAAAATGTTATTTTCATAGTAAATTAATGAGAGCCTAATGGCAAAGGAATTTTCTTAATACGATTTACCATTCTCATTATATTACTCGAACTAGCATTTTCATTGGTAAGGAAACTACAAATATCCTTTTTTCTCATTTCTAAATCATTATAGCCATATTTTGTATTATGGTTATATGGCGAACCTCCAATAGCATTATTTGTAGCTCCAATAGGGCTTTGATTATCTGGGTCGTTAACCCAAAATAACCCCGACATTAAATTATCTGGAAGCTTAGGAAAAGTTTGTACGTCATTATCTGGATGTAATGGGTCATTTTCATCATCGTCCCATGTTGCACTAGATGTGTTTTGTCCAGAGTATCTTCGACCTGTTAAAAATGGAGAAACAGTTTGAATAATTTTTGAAAAATGCTTTATCTGATAATTCTCACTTTGAGCAGAACCAGTACTTAACAAATAATGTTCAAAAGTTTTTCCAGTATTTTGAGCAATTCCTGAATTATTGGGATCGGGATAAAATCTTTCGTCAATAATATCATCAACATATGAAGCATTTAGTATTGGATTATTTGACCAATAGTTGGCAGCTTGACCATAAACCATTGGAGCAACCATAGTAAATAAGGTCTTTGTTTCTCCCCCATGACAACCTTGGCAAGTATTCAAAGAAATTTCATGACGAACTAATTTAGCATTATTTATTATCGGGCTATAATCAGTAGTATAGTATGCTCTATCAAACACAAAATAATTAATTAATTCACTATAATTATCTCCTGTTAGTGCTGTTAAATTTTTAGGAATCAAAAAATTACCACTTTCAATCCTTGTAGTATTTTGTGAAGCCCAATTTATGAAAGTTTGACTACGAGTTTGATTAAAATGATTTGATAATATACCAGTTGCCTCGTTAGGGCTATGTTCGGCATCATTTACACCAAAATAAGGTACATTAGTTACTGGTGCCATTTCAAACATTCCATTGTTATTTAATTCGAATTGCCTGAATTGCCATTTCATATCTTCCCACTGAGAGCCAGTTAAAAATCCGATTTGACTATTTAGTTTATCAAATATTTTCTCATTGGTTCTTATTCTATTTATTGCACTGCCATTAGGCTTATTGGGCATGGCATTCGGTTTTATAACTTGATCAGTAATATGTTGTAAATAATCATTAAAATTGGGTGCATTTGGTAAACTATTTGTTCCAAATGGAGGGACTAAGGAGCTTGATAAATCAACCCATTCCGCTGCAAAATCTTGAAGCATTTCTAGGTTTGGTTGAGGATTTGAATATTCGAAGATTACATTAAGCCCTTTCCAATCAAAAGGAATTGTGCTACTTCCAGGTACTGCATTTACATGAGTAGGTAAATCAAGTTGAGGAGACTGACTATTATTTCTATAAGTTGTAAAATCTGTATTTATTAAAGTGAAGATAAATCTTGTTTCACCAGCATTAGCCATGTGAAAGCCTCCATATGAAAAAGCTTCGTTACCTCTTAAATCCATTCTGTTAACAATAGTGGTTAACTTAAATGGTGCATTTTCGAGTAAAATATTTTGAGGAACTTGGCTAACATAATAATGCCAATCTGAACCAGATAAGTTTAACATTATATCATAATCAATCTTTGTAGGTGATACATTGGGTGCAACAATCCAATTAGGGTCGCTATAACATAGTTGCATCCATGGAATCATTAAAAAATGTTCTACACCTTCTCTCATATATGCTTGATCGCCAGTTTGAGATTGAGTTTGAGTTGTAAGAAACATTTCTACCCAATTATCAATAAATGAATTTACATTATTGGGGTTATTAATAATGTTGCCCAATAAATGCCCAAAAGTCCAAGCTCCTTGTTTATTCCCAAAACCTGTTTTGAAATTGTAAGTTCTTGCAGGATCTTCTACCACACTGATATCAGTAATAAATAATGATTTTTCTTTTTTGATTTCATCTATGCATTGCGTTGCATCAATAAGTCTTGCAGCCACTTGCGTTTCTTCATTATCTTCAAATTTCACAAAATCAAAATGAGCCAACTCACCTGCTTTTGTAAAGTGTCCATCATGTCCAGTAAAGCTTATTACACCGCCATCGGCATCTATTTTATCTTCTAAGCGGTGTATTTGGTCTTTAAATGTTTGTATATCTTCTGTCATTAAAGTACTGTATTTTAAATCACCAGCTACCAAATCGGGGTATTTGCCATCATCGTGCAAAATTAAATTTTGGTTGCCTATTGGGTTAAGGTATAATTTTTCGGGCAAATTGGGTTCGGCTAAATAGGTAACACTAAAAATAATATTTTGTCCTTCGGTTGTTGGCTGCGGCAGTTTCTGCACATAGTAGGCTTGGGGTATGGGCGGCTCTTGTTCAAAGCGCATTTGTGTTTCGTTGCCTGTTTCTTGGCTGCTGGTAAGTGTGAGTACCCCCCCCCCCCAGAACCATGAATAAATAAAGAAAATTTCGTTTTTTCATGATAAAATTGGTTGTTTAAAAAACTGTTATAAATATTATTAAACCTATTTGTAAAACTAAAGGTATTTATATTAAAAAACCAAAAAAGGAGAAATATTTATTTTAAAATAAAAAAGCCTGCTATACCGATAGCAGGCTTTTAATGCGATATTAAAAGAAATTAAGCTTCTTCGTTTTCTATTTTAAGCGCCGTTATTTTTTTATAAAAAGGTAATAACTCATCCGAAAATTGAATATTGCCTAATTGTACAGTATTTATAATATCAATTAAGCAATTAATTTTATTTTCTAAAGTAAAAAATTTATTGATAACCACAATGCGCTTATCTTCTAATAAGCAATGCCCTGCATTAAAATTTCCCTTTTCGTATCGTACAATAAATCGGGCTTCTTCTAAAATGCCTTCTAATTTTTTTAAGGTGGTAGGATTATATTTAAAACTCATTATAATTTAAGTATTGATGGTTAAAGGGTTTTTGATAACTTTGTAGCTGCAAATTAACATCACATGAAACGATATTTACTCATCATCTTATTCACATTTCCACTTTTTAGTTTTGCTCAAAAAAGCAAAAATTTTTTTGAAGGTGGTTTACTCCTTGGTTTTAATGCTTCGCAAGTTGATGGCGATATATTGGATGGCTTTCATAAGATAGGATTAAATGCAGGTGCATTTGGTGGGTTTCCAATATTCCGAAAAAATCTTTTTATACAATTCGAATTATTATATTCTCAAAAGGGTAGCCGAATGACGAGTAATCAAATATTTAACAATTCTAATCCTAATGCTAATTATGTTCTTACCTTAAATTATGCTGAAATTCCTATTTTAATATCCTATCACGATAAAGATGCTAAAACCAGATTAAGTGCAGGCATAAGCGTAAGCAGATTGTTTAGTGTAAATGAAGAAATTAACCATGAAGCAACACCAGGCGCTATAGATTATTTTAAAAAACGAGATATATGTTGGCTGGGCGATATAAGCTTTATGGCAACAAAACATATTGGCTTTGGTATGCGTTATTCGTATTCAATTGTATATATCCGTAATTTTGCCGATTATACCTACAATGGAACAGGCAATCCATTGAATCCTTATTTTGGTACCAATCAGTTTAATAAATATGTTTCGGTAAGAGGTATTTATTTATTCTAAAAATATTTGTAATTATTAGAAAAATACTTACTTTTGCCATCCCAAAAATTCAAAAAAATAATTATGTTAGTTATTTCAAACAAAGATTGCGACACAGTAGATAAGCTTTTAAAAAAGTATAAAAAGAAATTTGAAAAAGCACAAACAGTGAAAGAATTACGTAGCCGTCAGGCATTTGTAAAACCTTCAGTAGTTCGTAGAAAAGAAGTGCTTAAAGCTATTTATGTTCGTGAAACATACGGCACACAAAAAGACTAATTTCGAATTTTCATCAAAATAATTTACTTTTGATGGAATGATTACGGAACGTTTTTTAGAATACTTACAATACGAAAAGAGATTTTCGAAACATACTATAACTGCTTATGGCAATGACCTTAAGCAGTTTTTTCTTTTTGTAGAAACCACATTTGGTGAGCTTCCTTTGGCTCAAATTAATCATCAACATATTCGGTCGTGGTTGGTTGAATTAATGAATGATAAAATAATTGCCAAATCCATCAACCGAAAAATATCTACACTAAAAACCTTTTTTAAATTTTTACTGAAAGAAGAAGCGATTGGTAAAAACCCGATGCAAAAAGTAATTCCGCCCAAAATAGGAAAACGGTTGCCCTATGTAGTTGAAGAAAAAGGAATGGAAGATTTATTAGATAAAGTAAATTTTACAGATGATTTTTCGGGCTTAAGAGATAAGCTGATTTTTGAATTATTATATAATTGTGGTTTGCGACGCAGCGAATTAATCAATTTAACAATCTCTAATGTAAACTTAGCTCAACATCAAATAAAAGTATTGGGCAAGGGCAATAAAGAACGGATTATTCCGTTAAATCCACAATTAAACCCCATGATTGAAACTTATTTAATCCAACGAAATTTACTGCAAGAATCGACATTACACAATTATTTAATGGTGCTCAATAATGGTAAAAAAACTTACGATGGTTTTATTTATACTACAGTAAAAAAATACTTAAAATTGGTAACTACTATTGATAAAAAAAGTCCGCATGTATTACGCCATTCATTTGCTACACATTTAAGTAATGAAGGTGCAAATTTGAATGCTATTAAAGAATTATTGGGGCATTCGAGCCTTGCAGCCACACAAATTTATACACACAACACTATTGAAAAATTAAAGAAAGCATTTAAGCAGGCTCATCCAAGAGCGTAAAAAAATAAGCGATTGTACTATTGACATTTAATCATCATCATTGTACTTTCGTTTTGTATTTATAAATAATTAAATTAATAACCACATAAAACAGAGCAGCATGAACATTCAAATCCATTCTATCCATTTTACGCCAGATACTAAGTTGATAGAAACAATCAACGAAAAAGTAGGTCATTTAGAACATTATTTTGCTAAAATTGAACGTGCAGATGTATATTTAAAATTAGATAATAACGATGCACCAGTTAAAGAAAAGGTATTAGAAATAAGATTGCATGTGCCTGGTGCCGATTTATTTACAAGCCAAACCAGCAATATGTTTGAAGCTGCTTTAGATTTAGCAATTGATCAAATTAAAAAGCAATTAATTAAGCGCAAAGAAAAAGTAGGCGCTTAATTTTAAGTAAGTTTTCATTTAGTAAAAATGAAACTAACAGCTATATTCTCTTCAGTTTTTCATTTATTTTTTCCTAATCCTTGTATGGGGTGTGGTAAGCCTTTGCATGTAAATACAAAAGTATTATGCATGATATGTGATAGTAATATTGCTATCACTCCGTTTCATTTACATAGTGTAAATTATGTATCAGAAAAATTTACGGGCAGAGCCAAAATTGAATATGGTACAAGCATGACTTTGTTCTCGAAACATGGTATGATACAGCATTTGATGCATCAACTTAAATATAAAAGCAAAAAAGAAATAGGCATTTATTTGGGCGAAAAGTATGGAAGTATATTAGCCACACAACACAATTATATGCAAGTAGATTGTATTGTGCCAGTGCCTTTGCATGATAAAAAATTAGAAAAAAGGGGTTATAACCAAAGCGAATATTTTGCCATTGGATTAGGTAATTTAATGCAAAAAAAAGTATTGCCTAAAGGATTAATAAGATTGAATTTAAAAGAATCGCAAACCCGAAAAAAAAGATTAGAACGATGGAAAAATGTAGAAAGCGATTTTGATTGCCCTAATGAAGAATTACTAAAACATAAACATATTTTATTGGTAGATGATGTACTAACTACTGGCGCTACATTAGATTCGTGTATTTCAATATTAAATCAAATTGAAGGCGTAAAAGTAAGTGTAGCCACTATTGCGGTAGTGATGAACTAAACAAAAATTTATTTAATCATTCTTCAATTTTAAACCCAACGCCTTTAATTGTAGTAATAAAATCGTTAGATGTTTTCATTCTTATTTTTCTAACATGTACATCAATTGTTCTATCGCCCATTACTAATGATGTTCCCCATATTTTATTAAAAATTTCTTTTCGGGTAAATACTTTTCCAGGTTTTGATGCTAACATTTCAATTAACTGAAATTCTTTTTTTGCTAATTCAATTTGTTGCTGTTTAAATTTTACAGAAAGATTTTCGTGGTTTAAAATTAAATGTCCAACAGATGTAATTTTATTTTCGGTTTGTGCAGCTGTCTTTTTTGTAACTAAAATTTTATTTATTCGCAATAACAATGCTTTTGGTTTTATTGGTTTTGCAATAAAATCATCGGCGCCAATATTAAAAGCATTCACTTCTGTTTCTTCATTATTTTGGGCTGTTAAAAAAACGATGGGTGTATTTTTAAATTCTTCTGTTTTTCGTAAATATTCGCAAACGCTTGTACCTTCAAGGTTTGGCATCATTATATCTAATAAAAAAATATCAGGAGTAAACTGCTTTGCTAATTTTATTGCCTGAATTCCATCTTTTGCAGTGGCAACTTCAAACCCATTTGATTCAAACGTGAATTGTAAAAAATCAAGAATATCTTGTTCATCATCTGCAAGTAAAATTTTATTTTTTACAACACTCATTTTATAATTTAAATTTTACGAAGCCAAAATTTTTGTTAAAAAATCCATCTCATTTTCTTCTTCTTTTTCAGATGAAATAATTTTTATTTTGCTTTGCTCATATTGATAAATATTCCATTCACCATCATTAAACTCAAGTGCTGTAAGGTTCTCCACCCAATCGCCACTGTTTAAATATTGTACACTTCCTTTTTCGGTAGTAATAATTCTGTTTTGAGGTTTATGAATATGTCCGCAAATCACATAATCATATTTTTTTTCGATTGCTAATTCGGCGGCTGTAGTTTCAAAATTATTAATCCACGACACTGCTTTTTTTACACTGTCTTTTATTTTTTTCGAGAACGAAATTTTTTCTTTTCCCATTTTTTCTAAACACCAATTCATCATTCGGTTTATCAAAATCAGCCAATCATAACCTTTTCCACCCATCTTTGCCAGCAGTTTAGCTGAACCTTTGGTTGTATTATCAAACACATCACCATGAAAAATCCAAGCCTTTTTTTTATCCAATTGTAAAAAATATTTATCTACAATTTGAAGATTGCCCAATTGTAAATCGGTATATTTTCTTAGCATATCATCATGATTGCCGGTAATGTAAATTACCTTTGTGCCTTTGCTTGCCATCTTCATTATTCGGCGCAAAACATCCATGTGCGATGCAGGAAAATAGCTTTTACGAAAATTCCAAATATCAATTATATCACCATTTAAAATAAGGGTATGAGGGCGAATTGATTTTAAATAATTAAGTAGTTCTTTAGCATGGCTGCCATAAGTACCCAAGTGAACATCACTGATAACAACAACTTCCAATTCTCTTTTTAAATTCATTTTAGTTTTACGCAAAATTCTATCCTTGTTGTTACTAAATTGTAACGTAATGATTAACACTAAATGAATTTTAAAAAAATTGAAAACTTAACCTAAACATAACGCAAATCATTGTTTGAATAATATTGCAACACTTATATTTAAGCCTTAGTTTTTTTATGAAAAAGAAGTTTATTGTACGAGATATTAGTTGGCTATCATTTAATGGTAGAGTGCTACAGGAAGCAGCAGATAAGAGTGTTCCATTAAAAGAACGCATTCGTTTTTTGGGAATTTTCTCGAATAATTTAGATGAATTTTTTAGAGTAAGGGTAGCTACTTTAACACGTATGTTAGAGTTTGGAAAGAAAGCAGATTTAAGAATGCACATGGAAAAAAATCCAAAACGCATCATGGAAGAAATTCATCAAATAGTTTTGCTTCAACAAAATGAATTTTATAGAATTTGGAATGAAATAATTGTTGAGATGAAACGCAATAATGTATTTATCAAAACCGAAAAACAATTATCGGCATCTCAACAAAAATTTGTTCAGCAATATTTTGATACCGAAGTTAGAAGCAATATCATTCCATTGATGATTGAAAGTATTCCAGTATTTCCAAACCTTCGAGATAAATCAATTTATTTGGCGGTGCAAATGTCATCGTCTACAAATGCTTACCAGCATAAGTTTGCAGTTATCGAAATACCTTCAAGAGTAATGAGCAGATTTGTTTTATTGCCATCGGCTAATCATCAAACACAAATTATTTTATTAGAAGATGTAATCAGATTTAATTTAAAATACATTTTTGCACATATGGATTTCGACCAATTTGATGCATGGATTTTTAAAGTAACAAAAGATGCAGAAATTGATTTGGATAATGATGTGAACACAAATTTGATTCAGAAAATTGAAGCAGGATTGAAGAAAAGAAAAAAAGCAAAAACGGTGCGATTGGTGTATGATAAAGAAATGGATTCGAGATTGTTAAGTTATCTATTTAAACGCCAAGCTATTATTTCGAAAGATAATGTAATACCAGGTGGTAGGATTCATAATTTTCGTGATTTTATGGAGTTTCCAAATGTGTTTCCTCAACAAAAATCGCAACGTAAAATAATTACTCATTCGGCATTTAAAAATTCGCCAAGAGTAACAGATGTTGTTTTGCAAAAGGATGTATTGCTTAGTTTTCCGTACCATTCATTTGATACATTAATTGATTTATTAAGAGAAGCGGCAATGGATGCAGATGTAATAAGCATACAAATTACAGCCTATCGTGTGGCATCAAATTCTAAAGTAATGAATGCATTAATTAATGCAGCCAGAAATGGAAAACAGGTAACGGTGATGCTTGAATTAAGAGCAAGATTTGATGAAGAAGCCAACTTAAATTGGAAGAGTGTTTTAGAAGAAGAGGGTGTGAAAGTATTGTTAGGAATTCCGCAAATGAAAGTTCATGCAAAGGCTTGTGTGATAAAAAAGAAAGTTGGAAATAGAAGTAAAAAATATGGATTTGTAAGTACTGGTAATTTAAATGAAAAAACAGCAAAAGTGTATTCTGATTTTTGTTTACTTACCTCCAATACCTCTATAATGGCTGATGTAGAAAGAATTTTTCAGTATCTTGAAAAGCCAAATGAAAATGAAAAATTGATTGATGAGTGCACCCAACTTTTAACTTGTCCTAAAAATTTGCGAACAAAAATTACTGAATTAATTGATTTTGAAATTAAGCAAGCAAAAAAAGGAAAGCATGCCGAAATGATTTTAAAAATGAATTCATTATCGGATGAAATTTTGATTGAACAATTGTACGACGCTGCAAAACATGGTGTAAAAATCAAATTAATTGTTCGTGGTATTTTTTGTATGATGACTGATTTGCCAAAACTAAAACATCATTTACATGCCATCAGTATTGTAGATGAATACTTAGAACATGCTCGTGTATTCATGTTTCATCATGCAGGCGATGAAAAAATATTTATTTCATCAGCCGATTGGATGGTTAGAAATTTAAATCATAGAGTTGAAGCTACTTGCCCAATAAACAATATTTCATTAAAAAAGGAATTGAAAGAGATTCTTAATTTGCAATTAATGGATAATGTAAAAGCTCGAACCTTAGATAATAAATTAAGTAATAATTATAGAACGGATAACAATAAGAAAAAAATCCGCTCACAAGTAGAAATCATGAAATATTTAGCAGAAAAAAATTAGACAAAAAAATCGTTATACACTTATCTTGCGCTTGCATTTACAATTAATTTTTAACGAATAACGATTTACAAATTTTGAAAATAGCTGCTATTGATATTGGAAGTAATGCTGCACGATTACTGATTTGTGATGTGTTAGAAAGCGATAAACTAAACCCTCAATTTATTAAATTAAATTTGGTAAGAGTGCCTTTGCGCTTAGGTTTTGATGTGTTTGAGCATGGTTTTATTTCGGCAAAAAAAGAAGAAGATATTTTAAATACTTTGCGTTCATATAATTATTTGATGAAGGTACATGAAGTAGAAAATTATATAGCTTGTGCCACTTCGGCAATGAGAGATGCCCGAAATTCGGAAGCTATAATTGGAAGAGTAAAACAACAAACTGGTATTACAATAAAAGTAATAAGTGGTAAGGAAGAAGCGGATACAATTTTTCAAAATCATATTGAAACATTTTTGGATAAAGAACATTCTTACTTATATATTGATGTGGGTGGCGGCAGTACAGAATTAACGCTGTTTGACAATGGTAAACCTGTTTTTGAAGAATCGTTTAACATTGGTACAATACGAATGTTAAAGAATAAAGTGGATGATAAGGAATGGCAGCGATTTAAAGAATTTGTAAAATCGGAAACAAAAAATTTTAAGAATTTACAAGGCATTGGCTCGGGTGGTAACATCAATAAAATATTTGGCTTATCAAAACGAAAGGATGGTAAACCTTTGCCATCAAGTGTTTTGAGAGATTATTTTGATGAATTAGGAAAAATGACTGTGGAAGAACGAATGATTAAATACAATCTTCGTGAAGATAGAGCTGATGTAATTATGCCTGCTTTACAAATTTACAACAGCATTATGCGCTGGGCAAACATTGATGAAATCTATGTTCCGAAATTTGGATTGGCTGATGGATTAGTTAGAAATTTATATCATCAAATGAAATAGCTTATTGCTTATTTATTTTTATAGTTTGATGTTCGCCATCAAAATTGATAAACCTAATAAAATATATTCCTGCGGCAAATTCAGTTATATCAATTGTTTTTTCTGTTTCGTTGTCCATTTTCCACTCTGCTAATTGATTACCAATCATACTTGTTAAAATTATTTTTGTTGAAATAATTTTATTGAATGAAATTTTTAAGAGTCCATTAGTTGGGTTTGAATTTAATGTAATTGATGTTGAGGTTGCTATTTTTTCTACTCCAACATTGCCCAATATTTTCATGCATGGTGTTGTATCGTAGCAATTATTTAATTTAATGATACATTTATAATCTCCGTTTTTATAGGGTGTGTATGATTTAGAATTGGCACCCATTATAATTAAATTTGTGTTACAATCTATCCATTGATATTGAGCATTATTTTGTGCTGCAAGGCAGGTTAATCCAGCATTTGTTGACGAAACACCTGTGCTTATTTGAATAAAATTTAATGATAAATTTGCTACGCTATCACATCCTGCATGGTTAGTTAAATGTATTGTATAATTGCCTGCTGCGCTATAATTGTTGCCATTAAAATTATATAATTGATTAGGGCAAATGGTTGCATTTGTAAATGAGCTTGATGCTTGATTAGTACTTAAAATTAAAGTAGCAGCGCTATCGCATCCTACATGATTGGTTAAATGAATAGTGTATGTGCCAGCTGATGAGTAATTAAAATTATTGAATTGATAATTCATGCCATTACAAATATTGGCATAAGTGATAGATGAACTTGAAGGCAATACATGAATGGTGATTGAATTGCTTGTTGCTGGATTGCTACCTGAATTTACACAGCTCAAACTACTTGTGATTAAGCAAGTAATTATATCACCATTTAATAAAGAATTAGAAGAGTAAACAGCATTATTGTTACCTACGTTACCACCATTTTTTTGCCACTGATAAACGGGTGTTAGTCCTCCGTTGGTGGGTGTTGCGGTAAATGATATTGCTGTGCCCGAGCAAATAGAAATGGTAGATGAAACTATATTTACTGATGGAGTTAATGAATTACTTACTACTAAATTTAAAGTAGTAGCGCTATCGCATCCTACATAATTTGTTAAATGGACAGTGTAGCTTCCAGCTGTTGAATAACTATTGCTATTAAAAATATATGGTACACCTGAACAGGTAGATGCATTAGTAATTGATGTAGAACTTTGTTTAATCGTTAAGTTTAAAGTGGCAGCACTATCACATCCTACATGATTAGTTAAGTGAATGGTATAGCTTCCGGCTATTGAATAACTATTGCTATTAAAAATATAAGGTACACCTATACAGGTAGATGCATTTGTAGTAGATGTTGAATTTTGTTTGATTGATAAATGCAGCGTAACAGCACTATCGCATCCTACATAGTTTGTAAAATGAGTTGTATAATTTCCAGCTGTTGAATAACTATTGCTATTAAAAACATAAGGAGTTCCTGCACATGTGGTAGCGTAAATATTAGAAGTTGAATTTTGTAGAATAGTTAAATTAAGATTTGCAGCACTATCGCATCCCAAATAATTTTTAAACATTACAGTATGTAAGCCTGCTGCGGTGTATGAATTATTGTTAAATAAAAATGGTGTTCCATTGCATGTTGAAGCATTAGTGGTAGAGGATGAATTTGTACACACAAGTCCTTCTACTTGCACATCATCAATTCTGTAAGTGCCTTGGCTTGCAGTATCTATTTGTATTTCCCATTTTAATTTTAATGATGATTTATTATTGGCTGCAATGGGTAACGCAATTTGAACGCCGCTATTTACCAAAGCCCATGTACTATTGGCAGCATTATCGGTGTAAGGAATGTTATTCCAAGACGAACCATTATTAATACTATAAAATAAATTTGGTGTGGTTGAACCCGAAGTGGTAAAATTATTTGATACTCTTGATGCCCATAAAACTGTAATATTTTTAAATCCTACTGTTGAAATATTGGGTGAAGCAATTGTATAAATTCCTGTTGAATTATCTACATTTTTTATTACCAAATTTTGTATGCCCGATGCATTTGTATAGCCTGATGAAAAATTAGTGCTATCGGCGTACCACCCCAAACTAACAGGGTTTGAAGCAAGTGTATTTGCCCAATTTAATGGAATTGTTAATTGCGGAATGGAATCAAAATTTTGTTGAAATAAGATGGTTTGAGCCATTGCAGTTTTTAAGTTTACAGTAGCTACAATACAAACAAGAAAGAGATAAATGGATTTTGATTTCATCGTAATAAATTTATTATTTAACAGAAACAAAAAAGGTTGCCATTAAAAGCAACCCTTTTTATTTTTTATAATTGAATTATTTTTTTATAAATTCTTGTGTATTACTTTTTCCGTTTGAATTAATAAAGCTGATCAGGTAACTACCAGCATTTAATGAACTAATATCAAGCGTTTGTTTTTCAGAAATGGAATTAAAATCCATCACTTTTTTTCCCGACAAATCAAGTATCAAAATGCTTTTAATATTAAAATCAGTATTTATAAATTGTAATACATTATTGGCAGGATTAGGGTAAATAGCAATTGTGTTTTTGTTGTTTAAGGCATTAATACCATTAGGATTTACAACAGCATTTTTTTTGTAAATATTCACATCATCTATTCTATAAGTACCACTAGCATTATTTACAATATTTAATACAAGTTTTATGCTTAACGAATTTTGATTACTTGCTTTTGTAGGAAAATTTATTGGTGTTGCATTGTTTACCAATCCCCAAGTGCTGTTGGCAGCATTATCTGTATAGGGCAAAGTATCCCATGAAACACCATTATTGATGCTAAATAATAAAGTTGGTAATGTTGACCCTGGAGTTAAAAAATTATTTGAAACTCGTGAACTCCAAATGATAGATATATTTGAATCACCCAAAGTAGAAATGTTAGGAAATGATAATTCGTAAATACCTGTTGAATCTGAATTTTTAATAACAATATTTTTTAGACCTGAAGCATTGGCATAGCCTGCAGAAAAATTTGTGCTATCGGAAAACCAGCCATTGCTATTAATGTTGGGTAATCCATTTGTCCAACTACTTGGAAGAATTCCTGTAGGAATTGAATCGAAATTTTGATTGAAAATGGCTACATTTTGTGCTTTTAATACTGTAGAAAAGCTGCAAAAAGCTGCAAGAAAAAATGTGATAACGAGTAATTTTTTTTTCATACAAATGAATGAATTTGGTTGGTAAAATAATTTTACAAAGGTATTTTCAGGGTAGGTGTACCCGTTTTTTTTTGCGTTAATCAAAAATTATTTAATGGTTTCTTTAAAGTTAACAAAATGCAGAATTGGTTAAAAAAAGGAAACATTTAGGGAATGTTTTATTTACAAATGCTTCATGGGTTGGTAAGAATAGGTTCATGTAGTTGATTGAGTTTTGCATCACAAAAATTAACTTAAGTTCAATTATCATGAAATCAACCCGTTATATTTTAACAAGTGTATTAATGCTATTGCTTTCAATAAGCATAGTACGAGCACAATCGTTTACCAATGGTAACTTAGCTGTGTTTGTTGCTGCATCTTCATCGGGCAATAATACCACAGGAAGTATTGTTGAACTAAACACTACTTCAGCTGGACAATCTGCTTTAACTACTCATTCGATTGACGGAACAACTTCAGCAATTGCATTACGATTTTCGGGTAGTGCAACTTCAACTGCCTATTTGTCGAATAGCAACGATGGTAGTTTGTTAACTTTTACTGGAGGTCAAACCAATGGTACAAGTGCGAATATTAATACTATTACTACAAGAGGAATTGGTACTTACAATGGTGCTGGTACTTTCAATTTGGCAACAACTTATACGGGTGCATCGGGCAACCAAACTAGAAGTGCAACAACTACCAATAATTCTACATTTTACATAGGCGACCAAGGTGGATTGTATACTAATAGTGGAACAACAGCAAGTGTTTCAACAAATTTAAGAGCATTGAAATCATTTGGTGGGACTGTATATGCTTTAACATCAGCCGCTACAAATCCTGTTGGAACTTATTCATCTGCTACAGCAACTGCATTTACTGCATTGCCTGGTAGCATTGGTACATCGCCAACTATTACAGCGCCTTTAGATTTTTATATGGTTTCATCAGGTTCGAATGGAACTACTTATGATATATTGTATATGGTTATAGGTACATCAGCTACAGCAGGAATTATTTATAAATACTCATTGGTAAGTGGTTCGTGGGTAAGCAACGGAAGTTACACAACCACAATTGGTGGTTTTGGAATGATTGCAAAATGGAACGGAACTGGATCTTATTTATATGTAACATCGGGTACAGGTGCAACGGCTGCAAATAGTGTTGTTAGATTAACAGATGCTGCTGGTTATAATTCAACCATAAATATCACAACTGCCAATAATATAACATTATATACATCAGCAGCAGGTACTACTGTAAAAGGAATTGCATTTGCTCCCATTACACTTACGCCAACTATTTCAACTACTGGAACTTTAAGTGCAGTAAATACTACTTATGGTACTGCATCATCATCTCCAACAAGTTTTTCGGTATCGGGTGTAAACATGACAGCAGGAATTTTAGTAACACCACCTACAGGCTATGAAGTTTGTTTAACTATTGGTGGTACTTATACTTCAACTGTTACAGTAGGTTCATCGGGCACTATTTCATCAACTACAGTTTATGTAAGATTAAAAGCAACATCAACAGTAGCAGGGTCGCCATATTCGGGTAATATAGTTTTATCAAGTTCAGGAGCAACTTCGGTAAATGTGGCAACTATTTCAAGTACGGTTTCAACTTTATCAGTTTCAACAACAGGTGCAGCAGCACAAAATAAATCATACGATGGAAATACAACTGCAACCATTACAGGTGCTTCAGTTGTTGGTGCTGTAAATGGTGATGCATTAACTGTTTCGGGTGGTGGTACATTTGCATCTGCAGCCGTAGGAACTGGAATATCGGTATCAGCTAATTTAACTTTAGGTGGCACAAATAGCTCAAGCTATTTATTAACTCAACCAACAGGATTAACTGCAGATATTATTGCTGCTACATGTAATGCTCCTTCATCTCCATCAGGCACAGCAACATCTGCCACAGCAGCAAATATTTCATGGTCGGCTGCATCATCAGCTCCTGCAAGTGGTTATGATTATGAAGTAAGAAGTAGTGGCGCCGCTGGTTCGGGCTCAACAGGATTAGATGCAAGCGGAAATACTTCATTAACTTCTGTTTCTATATCTACATTAAATGCAAGTACTACCTATACTTTATATGTTCGTTCAAATTGTAGTTCAAATCAAAGTAGTTGGATAGCATCATCAACTTTTTCAACGCCAGCATTAGTACCTATAATTGTTTTATCTAATGGAAGTATTGCTGCTGCACCTATCAACCAAAATACAACTAATAATATTTTGTATAGAACTAATGTAACAGTATCTACAGTAGCTGCTACATTAAGTTCAGCATCTTTCACATTAGCAGGAACTTATTCGGCTTCTGATTTAGCGAATTTAAAATTATGGTATCAATCATCATCAACTTTTAATTCGAATACTGCCACATTATTAGGAACATTAACCAGCGCATTGGGTACAGGCGCTCAAACTTTTGGAAGTTTAAATCAAACCTTTGCAATTGGTACAAATTATTTATTTGTAACTACTGATTTAATTTGCGCAGCAACACCAAATGCTACTATAAATGTAAATGCAAGTACACTGTCTGATTTTTCATTTGTTAGTGCAACGCCATCGGGTTCGTTTACAGCAGGTGGTGCTCAAACCATTACTGCTATTACTGTTAACAATGCTTCATCGGTTTCAACAACTCCCTTGTCAGCTTCGGCTTCAGTATCATGGAGCAACCCAACAGGATGTTATGATGAAGTGATGATAGTAGTTGCACCTGCAACTAACAATGGCGTACCAATAGGAAATAGTTATACAGCAAATCTTGCTTATACATTGGGTACATCATTAGGAAATGGATATGTGGTTTATAAAGGAACTACATCGCCACAAACTATTATAGGATTAACAAACGGAACAACATATTCGTTTAAAATATTTACAAGAAATGGTACTACTTGGAGTACAGGAACAACTGATGTAACAGCATTGCCAACTAGTGGTTTTACAGCATTTACAGCTGGAAGTATTGTGGTAGGAAGATGCGATCAAAGTGGTTTAACAACAGCTTCAAATGGTGCTAAATATTATATGGATGAATACTCAACTAGTGGTACATCATTAGTATCTAATCGTTCATTGCCAACTACTGTGAGTGGTAATAATTTAAGATTAGTTTTGTCAGGTTCTTCAACATCTGATGGGCATATTACTTTATCGCCCGATACAAAATATTTAATTTGTGGTGGTTATGATGCAGCTGTAAATACTTCTGGTGTTTCAAGCAGTGCATCTACAACGGTAACTCGTGTAGTAGGAATTTTAGATGCAGTAGGAACTATTGATACAAGATCAGGATTTAATACATCAAATGGATTTAGTGGTAATAATTTTAGAGGTGGTATTACTGATGGAAATTATATTTGGGGTGTAGGTGCAGGTACAGGTGGTGGCGTTAGAGTAATTCCATTTTCGGCTCCAGGTGGCACCACTGCTAACGTAGCTGCTGGTACTCAACTTTCAACAACATCTACTAATTGCAGAGCTATCAATATTGTAGCAAATCAATTATGGGTAAATGCTGGTTCAGGTGTTTTTGCTCCTTCAACAGTTGGTACTGGATTACCAATAACTTCAGGTCAAACAATTACTACGCCTTCGGGCTTGCCAACTGCTGGTACAAATGGATATGATTTTATTTTCTTTGATAGAGATGCAACTGTATCAGGAAACGATTTATTATACATTGCTGATTTAACTTCGGGCATCACTAAATATTCTTACAATGGTACTACTTGGACAGCCAGAGGTTCTGTGGTAGCTGCCGGAACTGCTCCTGCTGCTGGTATTGGTAGTTTAATTGGTAAAATAAATTGTAATGATCAAATTGAACTATACTGCGTTTGGGGTAATGGATCAGTAGCAAATAAAGTATACAAATTTGTAGATGCTGCGGCTTACAATGCAAATATTACAAGCAGCGGTTTGGATATTACAACAGTAGGAACTTTAGTTGCTACTTCATCTGCTACAAGTTCATTTAAAGGTATTTCGTGGGCGCCTACACAAGGCAATTTAACAGTAGCATCAGGCAATACCAACGCTTCTGGAATCTATAACAACATTACAGTTTCGGGTGGTACACTTACATTAACTGGCGATATTTATGCTGATAATATTACCATTCAAAATGGTGGTACAATTGATTGCAGCACATTTAAAATATTGAGCAATGGTATTGGTAAAAGCACTTTCGATTTGCAAAACGGTGCTACATTAAAAACTGCAAACACAGCAGGTATCACAGCTTCGAGTGCAACAGGTAGTGTGCAAACTTGTGTAAGAAATTATTCTTCATCGGCTATTTATATTTATAATGGTTCATCGGCACAAGTTACAGGCGATGGTTTGCCATCAACAATTACTACTTTAACAATTAGTAATTCGGCTGGTGTTACGCTTACAGCAAGCACTTCAGCTACTACATTAAATTTAACTTCGGGTGTTTTAACTACAGGTTCATCAAATGTAATGACAATTGCAAGCGGCGGAAGTGTAAGCGGAGCAAGCACTACAAGCTTTGTGAATGGAAATTTACAAAAAATAATTGCAACAGGAACGAACGTAAATATAACTTTTGAAGTAGGCAGCAATGCAAAATATTCTTCTATTACTTTAAATTTCCCATCGGTTACAACAGCTGGAACAATACAAGTAGCAAGCACTTCGGGCGATAGAGCAAACCTTTCATCATCATGTATTACTGCTTCAAAAAGTGTGAATAGATATTGGTCTATCAGTTTTCCATCAGCTCCGTTGCCAGCTATTTATAATGCAACTGTAAATTATCAATCATCAGATGTGGATGGAAGCATAACGGCTGCAAACGTTATTGCTGCTATGTTTGGCAGCTCGTGGAGTTATGCATTAGCTACAACAAATTTTACCACTTCATCAATTTCGATAACAGGAATTAATACCACTTCCACTTTCGATTTACAAATTGGCGAAGGAAATGCAGCAGCACCAACGGTTTCATCGCCAGCAACTTATTGTCAATATAACACAATTGCTGCATTAACAGCAACAGGAACAAACAAATTATGGTATACCGCTATTAATTCAACTTCAAGTTCATCAACTGCACCAACGCCTTCAACTGCTACAGCAGGAACACCAATCGGAAGTTATTTTGTAACACAAACAGCAAGTGGTTGTACAAGTAATAGAAGTGAAATTGTGGTAAATATTAATGCATCACCTAATTCACCAACGGTTTCAAATGTAAACTATTGTCAGAATGCAACTACATCACAATTAACAGCAATAGGCACAAGTTTGATGTGGTATACAGTGGCAGTAAATGGAACAGGTAGCTCTACAGCACCTACACCAACTGCAATATCAGCAGGCACTACAAGTTATTGGGTTACCCAAAATAATGGTACTTGCGAAAGCCAACGTGCACAATTAGATGTAACTGTAATTGCAGCACCAACAGCACCAAGTGTAACAACACCAGTAGGATTTTGTCAAGGAGTTACAGCATCACAATTAACAGCAACAGGTGTAAATTTATTATGGTACACTACTTCAACCACAGGCACAGGTGGTAGTTCAACTGCTCCAACACCATCAACCACTTCAATAGGAACACCAACAATTTCGTATTGGGTAACACAAACAATTGGCGGTTGCCCTGAAAGTCCGGCAGCACAAATTGATGTGAATGTTTATTCTATACCAACAACACCAATTGTAACTACACCAGTAACTTATTGTTTGAATGATGCAGCTACACAATTAACAGCAACGGGTTCAAACTTGCTTTGGTACACGGTTTCAACAAATGGAACAAGCAATGCAACTGCACCAACACCAGTTACTTCTTCAGCAACTACTATCAATAATTATGTAAGTCAAACGGTAAATGGCTGCGAAAGTCCACGAGCATTATTAGCAGTAGTTGTAAATGCATTACCAACTATTCCAACATCAACATCGCCGATTAACTATTGTCAAAATGTAGTAGCATCAGTACTTTCAGCCACTGGTACTAATTTATTATGGTACACTTCATCAATAGGAGGAATAGGAAGTGCAACAGCACCAACACCAAACACAGCTACCACAGGCATTCCTGCGGTTTCGTATTTTGTTTCACAAACAAATACTACTACAGGTTGCGAAAGTAATCGCAAACAAATTGATGTAAATGTGTATGGTTATCCATCTGTACCATCATCATCAACACCTATTAATCTTTGCCAAAATTCTACACCATCAGCTTTAAGTGCAACGGGTTCAAATATACAATGGTACACAGTTTCAACGGGTGGAACGGGAAGTGCAACAGCACCAACACCATCTGCTTTAATAATTGGCGCACCAGCAGTTTCTTATTATGTATCGCAAACTGTAAATGGTTGTGAAAGCCCTTTAGCACAAATAAATGTAAATGTATATAGTGTGCCAACTGCACCAGCAGTAACTACACCAGTGGTTTACACACAAGGTACTTCGGCATCAACATTAACAGCAACAGGTTCAAATTTAACTTGGTATACAGTTTCAACAGGTGGAATAGGAAGCTCAACAGCACCAACGCCATCAACAACAGCAACAGGAAATCCATCTTCACAATATTGGGTATCTGAAACAACCAACGGTTGCGAAAGCCCACGTTCATTAATAAATGTTAGAATTACAGGCATTCCATTTATACCGGGCAACTTGGCTGTATTGCGCTTGGGAACAGGTACTGCATTAAGTAGCAGTGCATCGCAAGTTACCATTGATGAATATTCAACGAATGGCACAATTGTTAGAAGTCGCCCAATGCCATCATCTACATTAGGAACAAATTATGCATTAACAAATAGTGGCAGTGCAGGCTCAGAAGGTGCATTAAGCTTTTCGCCAAATCATCAATACTTGGCATTAGCAGGATATAATGCAACAGTAGGTACAACGTCGGTTGCAACATCAACAGTAGGTAGAGTAGTGGGTATAGTTGATAATTATGGTGAAATAAATACTTCAACAATTATTCCTACAGCCATTAGCGGTAATAATATTAGAGGTGCTGTAACTACCAATGGTACTGATATTTGGGCTACTGGTCCTAACGGAATTATTTATACCACAGTAGGTAGTAATTCAAATGGAGTAGCATTATCATCATCTAATGTTCGTGCTGCAAGTATTGTAAACGGACAATTAATTGTATCTACATCAACAGCGTTGAGTAAAGTTGGAACAGGGTTACCAACTACTACATCACAAACATTATCATCTTTAGTTTCTGTTCCGTCGGGCAATGTATATAGCTCAGTATTTTTTGACGAAGACCCAAATATTGCTGGTGTTGATTTAGTTTATATTGCTGATCAAACTAATGGATTATTAAAATATTCGTATAATGGAACTACTTGGACAAGCAGAGGTTCAATAACTGCAACAGGTGGTTGTACAGGCATCGCAGGTTTTGAATCGTGTACTGGTATTGAGTTGTATGTTACCGTAGGTACAGCAGCTGGAAATAAAATTCATAAATTTGTTGATGCAGCAGCATATAGTTCAAATATTAGTTCATCAGGTTCTGCCATTACTACTGTTGGTGTAATTGTAGCAACAGCACCTACCAATACAATTTTCAGAGGTTTATCATTAACGCCATATGCAGATTTGGTTATCAATTCAAATCAAACTTTATCGGGTGGAACATACGGTAACATTACTATTAACAGCGGCGCAACTGTAACATTATTGGGCAATATAAATTTATTTGGAACGCTTACTGTTGCCGCAAATTCAACTTTAGATTGTGGTAGTTATACGATTGCATCTTCAGGAAATTTTAAATCGGTATTCGATTTACAAAATGGTGCTACATTAAAAATTTCATCAGCCGATGGTATTACCAAATCTACATCATTAGGCAATATTCAAACTTGTGTAAGAAATTTTAGTACATCAGCAAATTACATTTATTATAGTTCAGTAGCTCAAAATACTGGTGATGCATTGCCTACAACAATCAACTCATTGGTGGTAAATAATGCCGCAGGATTAACGCTTGCAGATAACCTTCAGGTTACAGGCTTCATTAATTTTATCTCTGGAAAAATTATTGCAGGAAATAAAATTATTGGTACAAGTGGAAATATTAGTGGTCATAATGCTACTAATTATATTCATGGTTCGTTGCGTCGTACTATACCCGTTGGTACTTTAGTAAATGTTGATTTTCCGGTAGGCGATGCAACTGCTTATGCACCTGTAAAAATTTCATCTAATGCCGTTACTACTGCTGGTGATATAGTTGTTTCATCAATTATAAATGATTATTCAAAAATAAATACTTCTTGTTTTGATCCATTAAAAACAATTAATCGTTATTGGCAAATAAAACCTATCAACTCGTTTGTGGCGGCTAATTATACAGCACAAGTATATTATGTAAATTCAGATTTTGATGCCTCTGTAACTACATCAATTTTAACTGGCGAATATTATAGTGGTTTATATGCATCGTGGAATGTAGCAACAATTTCGAACGTGAATACGGCTAATGCTAAATTTACTAATTTGAATGCAATGGATACTGTGGTATTACAATTGGGTAAAAAAATATGTACAACACCTGCCAATGATAATCCATGCACAGCATCA
>JBEEMV010000081.1:0-9456 GCA_041192505.1 Bacteroidota bacterium | reverse complement strand
AAAAATTTGTAGTGGTTTCATTGTATTGCGATGATAGAGCAAAATTGCCCGAAGCCGAACAATTTGTATCAAAATTTAATGGCGAAAAAGTTACTACAGTTGGCGAAAAATGGAGCGATTTGCAAATAAGTAGATACAATAGATTAGGGCAGCCTTATTATGCTATTTTAAATCAGGATGGAAAAGATATTGCACCATCAACAGGTGCAAATTTTAATGCCGAAGAATATTTAAAGTTTTTGCAAACTGGGATTGATAATTATAAGGCTAAATAATTTAACGTTTGGGTTCTTAAATAGTAAATGAATTTGTGTTTCTTTGAGTTGTATTTTTAAAAGAAATAACGATTCAGTTTCATGAAATTTTTATCATCTCGAATTATCTATTTTGTAATTATTGTAGTTGCTATTATTGCAAGTTTTGCATCATGCAAAAAACAATTGATAGGCGATATTAACGCCAACAAAAATCCCGAAACACATACTATTATTGATACCATTATCCGCAATGGCAATACCCGTTTTCCATCATTAGTAAAAATAAATTGGTGGGGCGATGATGCCGATGGATTTATTGTGGCGTATGAATATACGTTTGATAAAAACATTACTGCTTCAACACAATGGAAAAAATTAAAAGGGTTGGATTCTACATTTACATTAATCACTCCAGCAGGTATTGATACTGCCGATTTTATTTTTAGCGTTAGAGCCATTGATAACAAAGGCGCTGTAGATGAATCACCTGCCCGTGTTCGTTATCCAGTAAAAAATTCTGCTCCTACTATCACTTTCACAACAGGTATTTACAATCCTACTTATACTTTTCCTGTGGTACGTTTATATTGGCAAACCAACGATTTAGATGGCGCTGATAATATCGATCATCTTGAATTAATTTGGAATGATACAACGCTTCATCCTACATCTATTTCGGCAACTATTACCAGTGCTATTTTCGAAGCTACTACTTTAACATCAACTACTACTACCACAAAAATTTATCCTAATAATATTACTAAAGCTTTAGATAGTGTGGTTGCCAACATGAAGCTGCAAGCCAACAATCAATTATATATTCGTGTGGTGGATAAATCAAAAGCAAAAAGCAGATGGGTTAGTTCTTATACTTTTTATGTTCGTAAACCTTCTTCAACTATTTTATTGGTTGATGCTTATACTTTTACATCGCCCACTACGGTTAGTTTTTATGCTCAACGCATGATTAACAGAAGTCATCCCATTTTTGATACCATGCTGTTATTTAAGCAATCGGCTGGGCAATATGTTGAGTTGGGCGCTGATGATGCAACCCGTAAAAAAGTTTTTAAACTATTCAATACCATTATTTGGTTTGGCGATAATACTGCTACATCATTAGGTATTGCACAAAAAACATTAACCGATTTTAGTAACAATGGCGGCAAAATATTTATGGTAAATACTTTGCAGAAATTATTCGATGCCAATTCAGCTTCATTAAGTTTTACACCTGCATCATCCATGTTAGAATATACGGATACTTCATTTTTATATCAAAATGATTCGTTAGCAGTTTCGGCTGCAAATGGTTACCCAACTTTAAAAAATACACAATTTATTACCGTAATAAAACCATTGATTTTGGCATCGGGTGCTTATAGTTTGTACGATGCTCATTTATCCATGAAAACAAAAACTAATTCGCCACCATATCCTTTATGGACTGGCAATTCGAGCCTAATTGCTGCCGACAAACCAGCAACACAAAATCCTCATTTTATTTATTCCGAAGTTGATTTACAATTATTAAACGGCAACAATAATATTGATGTAATGTGGGGTAAAATGATGAGTGAATTTGGGTTGTAAATTTTGAAAAATAAAACCTCATTGAGATGACACTTTACCAAAAACTACTACAAGCCCGAAGCGAAGAAGACGTGAAAGATGCTTACATAAAAGCATTGGGGTTAAAGGGCTATTCAAAAAATTTGATTGATATACAAACCAAAGAAATTTGGTTTGAAGCAAAAGATACGGGCAAACATAGCACCTACGCCATGTTTACCCAACTGATGCATTATGTGCAAGTGGCATTAAACAAGGGCGAATACATTCCACCATTTTTATGTGTGATTGATACCCACAAAGCAGCCATTATGAAAAGTGCTGATGTGCTACCATTTTTAGAAAAGAAAACTATTAAATGGGGCAAAAGTGCCAGCAGCTATACACCCGAAGCCCTCGATGCTATCTCGGCGCATATAGGCACACACTTCGTAAGTTTTAAAATTGAAACACATGAAGATGAATTTATCAGCACCATTAAAAATGCTATTGCTAAAGGCGACATCATCCGTACACAAATAACGCCTGATAATTTAAAACAAGTGTTTGATAAATGGGTGATGATGATAGGCAAAGAAATAAAAGGCGTAGCCGATGAAGATTATGCACTATTATTTTTTGCTGATATTATGCACGATGGCACTGTGGCTACGCATGATGATTTAACAGCGCAATTGCTACACAAAGGCACTGCACCAGTGTTCAGCCTTAATGGTAAATTGTATGAGCTGGGCAATAAAGAAGGCTACCGACAATTTTGGACGATTTACCACAAACCACCCAAAGCCGAATACCGCAACTATTTGTTAGAACGCCGTGATAGTTTGATACCTATTGATGAACGCAGCTTTAAAGGTGCTTACTACACACCGCTGGCGGTGGTTGATAAAGCGTATGATAAACTAACCGAAACGCTGGGCAAAAACTGGCAGAAAGATTATACGGTGTGGGATATGTGTTGCGGCGTTGGCAACCTTGAAGTGAAACACAGCAACCCCCGAAACATATACATGAGCACTTTAGATAGTGCCGATGTAGATGTGATGAAAGCCACCAAAACCTGTGTGGCAGCACAACGATTTCAATACGATTATTTGAATGATGATATAACTGATGAAGGCAATATAGATTATACGCTGACCAACAAAATACCCGAAGGCTTGCGCAAAGCCATAGCCGAAGGCAAAAAGATTTTGGTATTGATTAATCCGCCGTATGCAGAAGCTACGAATGCTGATAATACTTCCAAAGGTGAAGAAGCGGAAAATAAAGCCGGTGTTGCAAAAACAAAATTTGCTGCAACTGCAATGAATGAATATGGTAAAGCCAGCAATGAATTGTTTACCCAATTTGTAGCAAGGATTGCGATTGAAATTCCAACTGCAACTATTGCTATGTTTAGCAAAATGAAATATGTCAATGCTCCAAACTTTGAAACTTTTAGACAGGCTTGGAGTGCTAAATATTTAGGTGGATTTGTTGTCGATAGTAAATCATTTGATGGATTAAAAGGGAATTTTCCGATTGGCTTTTTGGTTTGGAAAACAAATAATAATTCAAGTAGAAACATTTCATTTACAGAAATTGATGTTGATGTTTTAGATAAAAAAGCAAATCCTATTGGAGAGAAAAAGTTTTTCAACTTGCCGAATGATAGGTTTTTAAATGTTTGGATAAAAAGACCAAGAGCCAATAAAGAAGAAGTAATTCCATTGGTTAATGCAACTGCACCAACTACTGGTAAAGCTTGGGTTAAGAATTGGGCTGATGGAGCAATTGGATATATGTGTGCAGGTACAAATGATTTACAGAATGCAGGCAAGTACACTTTTATTTTATCATCACCTGCATCTCGTGGGCACGGTTTCTATGTTACTAAAGAAAATCTTTGGCAAGCGGCAATTGTTTTTTCTGTTCAAAGAATTATCAAACCCACTTGGTTAAACGACCGTGACCAATTTCTTCAACCCGATAAACCACTCACCGAAGAATTTAAAAGCGATTGCTTAATATGGATGTTATTTAATGGCAGCAACCTCACCGCCAGCGCCAATGATTTAGAATGGAATGGCAAAAAGTGGAGCATCGTCAATCATTTTATTCCCTACACCGAAGCCGAAGTGGGCGCAAACGAACGGTTTGAAAGCGATTTTATGGTGCAGTATATCACAAACCAGACAGGTTTTGAAAACCTGTCTGGTTTAGCAAAAGATGTCTTAGCCGAAGGCAAAAAACTGTGGCAAGCTTACTTTGCACAAACTGATGTACACACTGTACGTGATGAATTAAAATTGAATAGAGCCGATGTAGGTTGGTATCAAATCCGCAAAGCCCTCGAAGCTCGAAATGCCAGCGGCGATTTTCCGCCTGTTAGTTTCGTAGCCTTCAAAGAAGCCTACAACGCCCTTACCGAAAAACTACAACCGATGGTATATGAGTTGGGATTTTTGAAGAATTAAAATACCTTTGCTTTTTTTACAGAGGGTGCTAGTCGCCCACTGTGCCCAATTCGGACAGCTATTAAAATAGTTGTCCGTTTTGCTTTTATAAATGCATGGCATTACAAATGCAACTCCCTCTTATTCAATTTCCAAAATAAAAATATAGCAGCTACAAATAATACAGCAAGGCTTATTGTGCCTGGAATGGAATGCGCTTCAAATATTCCAAATTGAAAAAATACTGATTTTGTAAGTACTTGTGATGCGGCGTAAATACCCAATGCTAAGGCAGTTTGTGTAAATATTTTTCGTAAAGGATAATTAACAGGAAAATATTTTTGCCCTAAAAAATAAGAAGCACACATCATTAAAAAATAGCAAACCAATGTAGCCCAGGCACTGCCCATAAATCCTATAGTGGGTATTAAAATAAAATTCATTGCTAAAGTTACCGCAGCCCCACCCAGCGTAATATAAGTGCCCATCATAGTTTGGTTGGTTAGCTTATACCAAATAGTAAGGTTATAATAAATGCCAATACATACATTGGCTATTAATAAAATGGGTACAACCTGCAACCCTACTCTATAATCGGCACCAATAAAATATTTTACATAATCAATAAACAACATAGTGCCCAACACAATTAGTAAACAAGCTGCTACAAATATTTGCATCACTTTAGCATAAATTTCTCTTGAATCGCTTTTTTCGGCATGGTTAAAAAAGAAAGGTTCGCCAGCCATTCTAAATGCTTGTACAAACATGGTAATGATTAATGAAATTTTGTAACAAGCGCCATAGATACCTATTTGCGCCTTTCGGGTAAGTTCATCTGGCAATAAAAAGTTTAATAAAATTCTGTCGAAAGTTTCGTTAATCATACCGCCTAATCCTACAATTAAAAGTGGTAAAGCATAGGGCAATAATTTTTTATACAGCTCCCAATCAAATTGCCATTTCATTTTTAACAAAGCTGGCATTACAAACAATGAAGTGCTTATACTTGCAACTACATTGGCAATCATTACATAACTAATTCCTATTGATGGCTTATAAGCTAGCCAACCGCTTAGCTTTGGCGATATTTTTATAAAAAATAAAACCAACATTATGTTGATACAAATTCCTAAAAATTTAAGTCCTGCAAATTGCATGGGCTTATTATCTAATCTTAATTTATTAAATGGAATAATAGCGATGGTATCAAAAAATAAAATGGCACACATACACCACATTATTTCTTTGTGTGTTTCGTAATGAAGCTTAGCATTAATCAATGGCGAAGCCAATAACAGCAAGGCACAAAACAATACCGAACTAAATAATATTGAAATATTAATGGTTGAAAAAACTTTGTCTTTTTCTACTTCCGATTTACTAAATCTAAAAAAAGCTGTTTCCATTCCGTAAGTAAACACCACATTAAAAAAACTTATGTAGGCATAAATTTCAGTATTGATGCCATATTCGGCAGGTAAAAAAAAATTGGTTAATAATGGTGTAAGCAAATAATTTAATAATCTGCCTACCACACTGCTTAATCCATAAACGGCTGTTTGCCCAGCTAATTTTTTTATAGCACTCAAAAGATGTATTTTTGCGAAGCTAAAAGTAAGCATATCATACAACTCTTAAAGATTATTTTACTGAATACTAAACATTTGTGGAGTTTGTATGTTAAATTTGCACAAGAAAAAGAATGACAAAAATCATGTTAAAAGCACCTATATATCTAGACAACAACGCAACAACACCCATGGACCCAAGAGTGTTGGATGCAATGATTCCGTATTTTATCGAAAAATTTGGCAACGCTGCCAGCCGCAATCATCAATTTGGTTGGGTGGCTGAAGAGGCTGTGGATTATGCTCGTGAGCAAGTGGCAAAGCTGATTGGTGCTGATGAAAAAGAAATTATTTTTACCAGCGGCGCAACCGAAGCTGATAACTTGGCGATAAAAGGTGTGTATGAAATGTATGCTCAAAAAGGCAATCACATTATTACTGTAACTACCGAACACAAAGCGGTTTTAGATACCTGTCATCATTTAGAAAAACAAGGCGCAGAAATCACTTATTTAAAAGTAAATGCCGAAGGTTTAATTGATTTAACAGAATTGGAAAATGCCATTACTGATAAAACAATTTTAGTAGCTATCATGTACGCCAATAATGAAGTTGGGGTAATTCAAGATGTAAAAAAAATCAGCGAAATCTGCCACAGAAAAGGAACTTTATTTTTTACCGATGCTACACAAGCAGTTGGAAAAATTCCTGTTGATGTGATAAAAGATGGAATAGATTTAATGGCTTTTTCAGCACATAAAATGTACGGCCCTAAAGGTGTTGGTGCATTGTATGTTCGCAGAAAAAATCCGAGAGTAAAAGTTACAGCGCAGATGGATGGCGGCGGACATGAAAGAGGAATGAGAAGTGGAACGTTGAATGTACCATCAATAGTAGGTTTTGGCAAAGCTTGTGAAATTTGCATGACTGATATGGAAAGCGACAATGCTCGTATTTCGGTGATGAGAGATAAGCTGGAAGCAGGTTTAACGCAATTAGAAGAATCGTATGTGAACGGAAGTAGAGAACATCGTTTGCCTCATGTAACCAACATCTCTTTTAAATATGTTGAAGGTGAAGGATTGATGATGGGCTTTAATAAAAATATTGCATTATCGAGTGGAAGTGCTTGTACATCGGCTTCTTTAGAGCCATCGTATGTTTTAAAAGCATTAGGATTGGGTGATGATTTAGCACATTCAAGTTTACGATTTGGTTTAGGAAGATTCACCACCGATGACCAAATTGATTACACGATTAAAGCAATTTCAGAAACCGTTTTAAAATTAAGAGAATTAAGTCCGCTTTGGGAAATGTTTAAAGAAGGAATTGATTTAGACAAAATTGAATGGGCGCACCACTAATAGAAAGTTATTAGTTATAAGTTACTGGTTATTAGTAAATACAAAAACAAGAAAAGCCAACGTGTTATTTAATTAGCACATTAGCATATTATCACATTATCAAATTAAAAACATGGCATACTCAGAAAAAGTTTTAGATCATTATAGCAATCCCCAAAACGTGGGAACTTTAGATAAAAATAGCAACACAGTTGGAACAGGATTAGTTGGCGCACCTGAATGCGGCGATGTAATGCGTTTGCAAATTGAAGTTGACCCAACTACGCAAATGATTACAGATGCAAAATTTAAAACCTTTGGATGTGGCTCTGCTATTGCTTCTTCGTCATTAGCTACAGAATGGTTAAAAGGTAAATCAATTGATGAAGCCATGAAAATTGACAACATGGATATTGTAGAAGAATTGGCTTTGCCACCAGTAAAAATTCACTGTTCGGTATTAGCTGAAGATGCTATCAAATCTGCTATCAACGATTATAGAAGCAAAAATGGTTTAACACCGATTGCAGATAATCATTAATTTTGATTTCAACAATGAAAGTAAAATTCGACCATGAGCAAAAGAAAGAAATTGGAAAATTTTGCATTGATATTGCAAAGTTAATTTTCGGTGGTGTGATTTTAGCAGGAATTCTTAAAGACAACAACAATACATTTGTAACTGTTTTTTCTGGTTTTTTTGCTGTAATTTTGTTCTTAGGAATTGGAATTTACTTTTCTAAAAAAAATAATTAGTTATGGATGGTTTTCTTTTAGTAATCGTTTCATCAATAGTATTAGGAATTGTTGGTTTTGGTTTTGTAAAATATACTGACCAAATTAATGACTCTAAACATAAAAAAGTTTCTCATTAATTCACAATGATTTTCATTTCAGATAAAGCAAAGCAACACGTAGTTGAATTGAAGCAGGAAGCTAGCTTGGATAATTCTTATTTTTTAAGAGTATCTGTGGTTGGTGGCGGCTGTTCGGGTCTTTCGTACAAAATGGATTTTGATAACGAAACCCAACCCAAAGATCAAACCTTTGAAGACAAAGGCGTTAAATTAGTAACCGATATGAAAAGCCTTTTGTACTTAATGGATACCGAATTAGATTACAGCGATGGCTTGAATGGCAAAGGTTTTCAATTCGTAAACCCCAATGCCAGTCGCAGTTGTGGTTGTGGTGAAAGTTTTGCGGTATAACATTTTCAATAAAAAATATTCTATATAAAAAAGCCCCGATAAAATTTATCGGGGCTTTTTTGCGTAGCTTTCCTTTTATTCATACCAACTATATTAATGGGCATAAACCCAAATTAAGCGTTAGGAAATCGAATATGGTTCGACAAGCTCACCATGACGGTCATGGGTGAGCTTGTCGAACCGCTCTCAAAATTTTATTGCCCAATTTGGCATAAAGCAACTTTTATTTTAAATTACATGTCTTTAAATTTCTATTACATAAATCGTATGAAAAAAAAATTTTTTGCAGCTGTAGTTTTTTTACTTTTTTCAAATTTTGTTCAATCCCAAGACATTCATTTTTCGCAATTCAATGCTTCGCCGCTTACACTTAATGCAGCCAACACGGGCAATATTGATGGTACGTTTAGAGCAACTGCAAATTATAGAAATCAATGGGCTTCGGTATCAGCACCATTTCTAACAAGTTCAATGGCTGTTGATTTTGCGTTGAATCAAAAGAAAAAGAATTTTTTTGGCGCAGGCATTTTAGGTATTTATGATAACATTGGTACAAGCGAATTAACCAACAAAAGTATTTATGCATCAGGTGCTTATCATTTACATTTTGGTAAAGCCGATACACCTAAGCATTATTTACACATTGGCTTTCAGGCTGGCTTTGTAAATAAAGCCATTAATTTTTCTAAATTAGTTTTTGCTTCGCAATACAATCCAGCAACAGGAAAATTTACTACTGATTCATTACCAAGCGCCCACGGTAGCTTTAGTTATTTTGATGCAAATATTGGAGCTGCATGGAGTTCGGTTTTTTCAAAAAAATTTAGTTTGATTAGCGGCATAAACTTTATGCATATTACAAAGCCTAAAGAATTAAATTTACTATTCAACACCAATCAAGTATTGAATACAACTTCTATTTTTCATATCACAACCAATTACAAGTTCAACCAAAAAATTTCTATTTCACCTGCCATTTATATGCTGAAGCAAACAAAAGCATCTGAGTTTACAATTGGTTCTTCAATAAATTATACAAAGAAAAAAATATCTTTATATGCAGGCGC
>JBEEMV010000080.1:0-7163 GCA_041192505.1 Bacteroidota bacterium | reverse complement strand
CCGATTGGAAAGAAATGTATCAAGTATTTAATATGGGGCATAGGCTTGAAATGTACGTACCACAAGCCATTGCACAGCAATTAATTACCATTGCAGCATCTTTTAATATAGATGCTAAAATAATTGGTAGAGTAGAAAAATCAGATTCAAAAATGGTAACTGTACAATCAGAAATGGGTACGTTTAGCTATTCTTAATTGATATACAAAATTGAATGTTAAAAAAGTATGTAGAACTTTAGTCTTCATCAACCATCTTTAGTAATTTATAAATGTATTTTTTGCAAATAAAAAAATGACCAATAGAACCAATGATATTCCTTTGTCAGAAGCCATTAGCAGAATGCTTAAAAGCTATCAGCTTTCGGATAAAGTTCAAATGGCAGATTTGGTAAATAACTGGGAAAAATTATTTGGCAAAACAATGGCTAAATATTCTAGACCAATTTTTTTAAATAATGGCGACTTGAAAATAAAAGTAGACCAAGCTCCATTAAGATCGCAGATACATTATAATGAAGCTAAAGTAATTGATATTATAAATGAATATTTTAAAGCTATTGTGGTAAAAAAAATTATCCTCATTTAACATGAAACGGTTTGTTTTTCAGAATTAGCAATAATATTTTTTACTATCTCTAATTTTCTAATTGTATCTTCTTATTTTTGAAGAATATTTTAGAATCAAAAATTAATGAAGAAATCTTATTTTTTATTTGTAGCATTTATATTGGCATTTCAATCGTTAGCCAATGCACAAAGCAGCAATATGCCTTTGGGTAGAGATGAATACCAATGGCTTGATCACATCAGTATTAAGTCAGGAAAATCGCCTGAAGGATTCAACACTACCTTGAAAAGTTACGACCGCCAATCATTAATTGAATTTATTGATGCAATAGATTCATTTGATTATACCCCTTCAAAAATATATGAAAAAAATATTCAGCGTATGTACGATGATAATTTTGAATATGCTGAAGAAAAAGCTGATAACGAAAGCACTTACCCTATTTTAAAAACTATCTATAAATATAAAGCTGATTTTTATGCCTACAACGATCACAACTTTGTATTAAAATTAAATCCAGTATTAAATTACCAAACAGGCTATTCAAATCTATCATCAAAAAGAAAGTACATTAACACAAGAGGTGTTGAATTGCATGGCAATATTTCTAACAAAATTGGTTTTTATACCTATGCAGGCGAAAACCAAATGAATGGATTAAATTATGTACAAGATTATGTAACGAAAAATTACGCTGTACCTCAACAAGGCTACTACAAAGTGTTTAAAAGCAACGCCTCGATGCAAGATTTTTTTGAAGCTCGTGGATATTTTACATTTTCGGCAACCAAATATGTTCATTTTACATTTGGGCAAGATAGAAATTTTATTGGCGAAGGAATACGATCAATGATTTTAAGTGATGCTTCAAATCCAACTCCATTTTTAAAAATGAGTATGCATTACAAACGATTCGATTATCAAAATTTATGTATGCAATTAACCCGTGAATGGTTAGCACCACATTATGATAAATTGTTAGATAGAAAATATGTTTCTATTCATCATTTATCATATAATGTAACTGAAAATTTACAATTTGGCGCATTTGAATCTGTAGTATTTGCACGTAAAAATCAAGGCTTCGAACCTGTTTATTTAGTACCCTTATTATTTAAACGCTCAGTAGAACAATCACTTGGAAGCCCTGATAATGCATCATTAGGAGCCGATGCCCGATGGAATATTTTTAAACGATTTCAATTGTATAGTCAATTTTATTTAGATGAATTTAACTCAAGTTTATTCAGACTAAATAAAAAAGCTTGGACAAATAAATGGGCCATTCAAACAGGTTTAAAATGGATAGATTTTGCTGGAATTAAAAATTTAGATATGCAAATTGAAGGCAATTTAATTCGCCCATTTGTATATTCTCATAGCGATAGTTTAGGAAATTATACCAGCTATAATCAACCATTAGCACATCCAGATGGAGCAAGTTTAAAAGAATTGGTAGGTAAAATTTATTATCAACCATCATCAAAAATAACTTTTACCGCAATGGCATCTATGATGAAACAAGGCTTAGATTCAATTGGCGGAAAATATAGCTGGGGCGGTAATCCATTAATTAGTTATGCCAAACGACCAAATATTCAATCACCTGCATTTCCATTTGCTATTGGCGATGGCGTTTTAACACATACATTGGTAGCCGATATAAATATGAGTTGTTTAATCAGAAATATTTTTTATCTCGATTTTAATTTTATGTATCGTAAGCAAAGCAGTAGTTACAAGGCATATAATCATGAAGAAAAATATTTTGGTATTGGTGTTCGAATGAATACAACTCGTAGTCATTTTTTATTTTAATATTTAATCAATTGTTCCTATTCCGAATTTTATTGTTTCCCTTTTCATTTTTGTATGGTATTATAATTTTAATTAGAAATTATTTATACCAAACAAAAATATATGGCTCGGTTACCTACGATTTTCCTGTAATATGCGTTGGAAACCTTAATACAGGCGGAACAGGCAAAACACCACAAGTTGAATACTTAATAAGATTATTGCAAAAAAACAATTATTTACCAGCCACATTAAGCCGTGGATATAAAAGAAAAAGTGTTGGTTTTATTTTAGCCGATGCTAATTCAACTGCCGATTTAATAGGCGATGAACCATTGCAATATTTCAAAAAATTCAAAAATATTTTTGTGGCAGTAGCCGAAAATAGAATATTAGGAATTGCCGATTTATTAGCCTCATCACCTAATATTGATGCTGTAATTTTAGATGATGCATACCAGCATAGGGCTGTAAATGCAGGTTTCAACATTTTAATTACACGATTTGATGATTTATTTACCAACGATTTTTTGTTACCAATGGGTTTATTAAGAGAATTTAGAAATGGTGCAAAACGAGCTAATGCAATAGTAGTAAGCAAATCACCCATAAATATTTCAGCGCAAGAAAAACAAAAAATAATTTCATCAATCCGCAAATATTCAACAGCACCAATTTTTTTTAGCTTTATTAAATATGCCGAACCATTTTCATTTTTTACTACTGCTGATATAAATAAAAACCTTGAAACAGTATTGCTTACTGGCATTGCCGACCATAAATTATTGATGAAACAAATAGAATTAAATAATAAAAAAGTAATTCCCGTTTCATTTTCCGATCATCATCGTTTCGAAATTACCGATTTAGAAATGATGCATCGAGCCATTTTAAAAGAAGGGAAAAACTGGAATGATTATAATTTAATTACAACCGAAAAAGATGCAATGCGATTGCTACCATTCAAGTTTTGGTTTGAAGAAAAAAAAATAAATTTGTTTGTAATGCCTATCGAAGCTGAATTTATAGCCGATGATAAAAACAATTTCGATCAATTAATTTTGCAATACGTTTATCAATCAAGCCATGATGAACAATAATATTTTCAAATATTATGCTATCTACAAACCATTTCAAATGCTTTGTCAGTTTAGCCCCGAAGGCGATAAAAAAACATTAGCCAATTTTAATTTCGATTTCGAAAAAGATATTTATCCTGTTGGTAGATTAGATTTTGATAGCGAAGGATTATTGCTTTTAACCAACGATAAAAATATTAATCATCAATTATTAAATCCAACAAAAAAACATAATCGTGAATATTGGGTTCAAATAGAAGGCGTACCAAATGAAATTTTTTTCAGAAAAATTGAAAACGGAATTACTATTACCGTTGAAGGAAAACCTCATAAAACATTACCTGCAAAATGCCGATTATTAAGTGAAATTGAAATAGAAAAAATACCCCCTCGAAACCCTCCAATACGGTTTAGAAAAAATGTAAGTGATACTTGGATTGCACTAACATTGGTAGAAGGCAAAAACAGACAAGTGCGTAAGATGACTGCCACATGTGGCTTCCCAACACTTAGATTAATGAGATACAGCATTGAAAACTTGAATTTAACCATGTTACATAACAAAGAAATGGTTGAAATAGAACCAAGTAAAATTAGGGCAATATTAAATTTATAATACTGAAACTATGAACTTCTTAGCCCATCTATATCTCTCATCACACAACAAAAATTTGATGATTGGAAATTTTATTGCTGATGAAGTAAAGGGAAAAAAACATGAGGCATTTCCTACTGAAATAGCACAAGGTATATTGATGCATCGTTTTATTGATTCATACACCGATACACATCCAAATGTATTAGAGTGTACCAAAATGTTACGACCACATATCAGCAAATTTTCGGCAGTAGCCTTAGATGTTTTTTTTGATTATTTTTTGGCTAAAGATTGGCAAAAACACCACACAGATTCATTGCCCAATTTTACACAGAATGCTTACCAATTAATTTTACTGAACGCCGATATCTTACCCGAAAAAAGCAAGTATATTTTTAAATATATGAGTAGCCAAGATTGGTTATTGAACTATGCAAAAATAGAAGGCATTAAAAAAGCACTTTCGGGTATGGCAAGCCGAAGTAAATATGGTAGCATATTAGATGGCAGCGAAAAATATTTACTTAAATATGAACATGAATTACAATTACATTTCGATATTTTTTTTGATGCTATAAAATCAGAAATTAAACTTTCGGGTTGGTATTATAAATAAATGACGTATTATTAAGATAAATCCCTAAATGTGCTTATTTTAAAGTATCTTTGCCGTAATTCAAAATATTTTATTATATAATTTTCATTCATGACAACTTTCGAAGCATTAGGACTTTCTCAAGATTTATTAAACAATTTAACCGAAATGGGGTTCGTAATACCTACGCCCATTCAAGAACAAACCATTCCTTTTTTATTAAAAGAAAAAAGAGATATGGTGGCAATGGCTCAAACCGGTACTGGTAAAACAGCAGCTTTTGGTTTACCACTTATCGAACTATGTAATCCATCAACAAAAACTACACAAGCGTTAGTATTAGCGCCCACTCGTGAACTTTGTGTACAGATTATGAACGATTTAGTTTTATATTCTAAAAATGTAAAACCTTTAAATATAGTAGCAGTATATGGTGGTGCAAGTATTTCAGATCAAATTCGCCGCCTAAAACAAGGTGCTAATATTATTGTAGCTACACCTGGTAGATTAATGGATTTGATGGATAGAAAAGCATTAAACATTAACACCATTGAATACGCAGTATTAGATGAAGCCGATGAAATGTTGAACATGGGCTTTCAGGAAGATATTCAAAAAATATTACAAGATACACCTGCTACTAAAAATGTATGGTTATTTTCGGCTACTATGCCTACCGAAGTTAGACGAATTGCAAGTAAATACATGCAATCGCCAATGGAATTAAGCGTAAGTAAAGAAAACAAAACCAATACTAATATCTCTCATCAATTTGCTGTGGTAAGTGATAGAGAGCGTTACAGTGCATTAAAACGTATTATTGATTATAACATCGAAATGTTTGGCGTAATTTTTTGTCGTACCAAAGCCGATACACAAATGGTTGCCGAAAAATTAATTGCTGATGGTTATAATGCAGATAGTTTGCATGGCGATTTATCACAACAACAACGTGATAAAGTAATGCGTAGCTTCCGTAATAAATCTTTACAAATATTAGTAGCTACAGATGTGGCTGCCCGTGGTATTGATGTAAACAACATTACGCATGTATTACACATGAATTTGCCTGATGAAATGGAATTTTACACACATAGAAGTGGTAGAACTGCCCGTGCAGGTAAAACAGGTATTTCAATAGCTATTGTAGCACCTAAAGAAGCTTTTAAAATTCGTCAGATTGAAAAAAGCATTCAAGTAAAATTCGAAAAAATAGTAATTCCTACTGGCGAAGAAGTTTGCCAAGTAAAAATGTTACACATGGTTCATCGCCTTCGTTCTGTAGAAATGGCTGATGATGGCTTAATGGCAATGATGCCAAAAGTTTATGAAGAATTAACAGAATTAAGCAAAGAAGAAATTATTAAACGATTTGCTTATTTAGAATTTAATCATTTATTAGATTATTATCGTGGTGCACCCGATTTGAATATTGTAGAAAAACATAGCGCCAATACCGAACGCCAAGGCGAACGCAGATTTGAAACAGCTTCAAGAGGCGAAAGCAGAAGCTATGGCAATGGCGATAGATTATTTATTAATTTGGGCAAGGCTGATGGCTTAGAAAAAGGAACCTTATTAGGTTTAATATGCGATAGAAGTAGAATTAATAAAAGCAGTATTGGACGTATTGATTTAAAAGGCGTTTATTCATTTATTGAAGTTGAACCCGATGCAGTAGCACCTATTTTAAGCAATGTAAATGGCTTTGAATACAAAGGCAGAATGATACGAATTGAACAACAAGCTACTGAACCAAAACGTAGCAGCGGAAGCAGCTCAAGATCAAGAAGCGATAGCCCACGAAGCGAAGGTAGAAGCTTTGGCGGCGGTGGCGAAAGCAGAGAAAGAACTGTAAGAAGTACAGATGGAAGAATTGGTGGCGGTGGCGGCAGACCAAGAAATAGCGGTGGAAGTGGCAGAAGCAGCGATTCATCATCTGAACGTGGTGGCGATAGACGCAGACGTATGAGAGATTAATTATTTAGACAATAAATTCAAAAAATACCCTTCAACAATTGTTGAAGGGTATTTTTTTGCCTTCTAAAATATCCAATACTGTAGCTTGAAGAAATGTGCATCAAGAATAAAAAAAGGGGGTGTATGTTCCTTAATACATTTTAGTATTTTACATTTGTAAAAAAAATAATTATTTAATGAAACAACTGATTGAAAATTTTGGAGCACAAATAAATGCTGCTATTGAAATTGGAAAGAAATTTAAAGCTACAAAATCGAAAATAAAATTTGAAAACATAGTTGTAAGTGGATTGGGTGGAAGTGGCATTGGTGCTGATTTGGTTAGAGAATATGTGGCCAGCGAATTAAAAATTCCTTTTATTGTTTTAAAAGATTATGTATTACCTAATTTTATTAGCGATAAAACATTATTCATAGCCTCATCATATAGCGGCAATACGGAAGAAACATTAAGCAGCGTTGAAATTGCATTAAAGAAAAAAGCAACTGTAACTTGTATTACCAGCGGCGGAAAATTAGCCGAAATTGCTGCTAAGAAAAAATT
>JBEEMV010000079.1:0-22609 GCA_041192505.1 Bacteroidota bacterium | reverse complement strand
AAAGAAAATAAGGAATTAACTCAGAATTAATACTAAAGCCTTATCGAAATTTTCGGTAGGGCTTTTTTTATTTTTATTAATTAGTCAAGTTTAATTAACATTGCAAATGCAAAACAGAATTACACAATTATTCAATATTAAATACCCAATTATTCAGGCAGGAATGATTTGGTGTAGCGGTTGGGAATTGGCCGCAGCCGTAAGTAATGCAGGCGGATTAGGTTTGATAGGAAGCGGAAGTATGTATCCCGAAGTGTTAAGAGAACATATTCAAAAATGTAAAAAAGCTACCGATAAACCTTTTGGTGTAAATGTGCCATTGCTTTATCCCGATATTGAAAAACATATTCAAATAATTATAGAAGAAAAAGTGCCTATTGTTTTTACATCGGCTGGCAATCCAAAAACATGGACATCTATTTTAAAACAAAACGGAATTAAAGTAGTGCATGTAGTTAGTAGCGCCAAGTTTGCTCAAAAAAGCGAAGAGGCTGGTGTTGATGCAATAGTAGCCGAAGGCTTTGAAGCAGGCGGACATAATGGTAGAGAAGAAACCACTACGATGTGTTTAATTCCATCAGTTGCAAAAAATATAACCATACCTATAATTGCAGCAGGCGGAATTGCTACGGGCAGAACCATGCTGGCAGCAATGGTTTTAGGCGCCGAAGGTGTACAAATAGGAACACGATTTGTGGCAAGTAATGAATCATCGGCACATATTGATTTTAAGAAAAAAGTAATTGAAACCAACGAAGGCGATACCATGTTGGCATTAAAAAAATTGACGCCTGTAAGACTAATTAAAAATAAATTTTTTAACGATGCGTTTACTGCCGAACAGAATGGTGCTGATGCCGAAACTTTGCAACATATTTTGGGCAGAGCCCGTGCAAAAAAAGGAATGTTTGAAGGCGATATGAATGAAGGCGAATTAGAGATTGGACAAATTGCATCGTTAGTAAAAGAAATAAAACCAGCCGCTGAAATTGTGAAGGAAATATGGAATGAATTTGAGTTGGCAAAAAATGAAATATTAAAATTTTAACAAAGAACTTTTAGGCAAATGAAAAAATATTTGACAATATTAATTTGTGTATTGATTAGTTGGAGTTGTAATTCTTGCAATTCAAAAACAGATACATCTAATGAAATTACAGCTACTGCAAAACCCGATTACACAAAGCTTCCACAGTTTAACGAAGATTCGTGTTATCAATTTGTGGCCAAGCAAGTTTCGTTTGGTGTTCGAATTCCGAATACAACGGGGCATATAAACTGCGGTAATTATTTAGTAAAATATTTTACTAAATATGCCGATACAGTTTATGTTCAAACTACCACCGTAAAATCATTTGATGGCAAACAATTAAAAATAAAAAACATTATTGCTTCATTTTTACCCCATCAAAAAGATAATAGATTATTGATTTGTGCACATTGGGATAGCCGCCCATTTGCCGACCAAGAAACCGATTTAGCAAAAATGAAACAACCTATTTTAGCAGCCGATGATGCAGGAAGTGGTGTGGCCGTGATGATGGAGTTAGCAAAAATTTTACAACAAAATAAACCCGATAGAGGGATTGATTTAGTGATGTTAGATGCCGAAGATTATGGTTGCCCATCACCGGGTTCGCCATTGCTTAAAGGCGAATATGATGAAAACTCGTATTGCCTTGGAACACAGTATTGGTGCCGCAATCCTCATGTAGTTAACTATACAGCTACAGCAGGCATATTGTTAGATATGGTGGGTGCAAGAGGTGCCACTTTTGGATTAGAAAATGTATCGATGCAATATGCGCCAGGCTTGATGAATGAAGTTTGGACAACTGCTAACGATATTGGATACAGTGGTCATTTTATCAATCAAGCTATTAGTGGAATTACCGATGATCATACTTACATCAATTCTATTTTAAAAGTACCTACCATTGATATTATTTATCATGATTTTACTGGGCAAAAATGGTTTGCACCGCATTGGCATACATTAAATGATAATATGGAAATTATTGATAAATCTACGCTTAAGGCTGTTGGGCAAACATTGGTTACTTATATTTATAAAAATAAATTGAGTTCATAAATTGGCACTATGATTGAATTTTAAAATTTATTCTTAATCAGATTAAACAAGTTTAAAAAAAATCAGTCAATTAAATTAAATCCATTAGTTATGAAACAAAAACATTTTTTCGTTCTGTTGTTAGCCATTGTTTTTACAGCATTTTTTGCTAACACTTCTCAGGCTCATCCACATGGTCGTTTTAATCATTGCAATCGTGGTGCAAATTATGGATACAGATATATGCCACCACCACCACCGCCGCCAATGTATTATGGATACATGCCTCCAAGACATTTTCATCATCATAGACCGCATCATTATTATCGAGGCTATGGGCAACGATGGTAATAACTAAATTTAAATCAGAAGCAGAGTTGTGTATTGAACATTTATTTTGCTTCTGATTTTTTCATTAAAAAAAACCTAACTTGTGTTATGCTATTAAGAAAAATATTATTCCTTTTTTTGATTTTACCATTTGCTGTTAAAGCTCAAACACCTGTTGGGCTGCTGAATACAGATGATTTAGATAGTTTATCTAATAAGCATAAAAGGTTTTCGCCAAGCATTTATTTAGGCGTAAATTTTTACCCAAAGCGAAATTTAATTTCATCTATTCCAAGTGAAAAAAGAAAAACATCTGATACTTCATTTCAATATTCACGTTACGAATTTTCTACAACGCTGCCCATTATAAGATGGCAAAAGCCCGAAGGCACACATCAAATAAATGCATTTGTAAGTGGCTCGTGGAACGACTTTGTGATGGATAGTATTTTTCAACATGTGCATAGTTTGTACAGCGCCAATGTGGGTTTGCAATACATGTATTATCAACCCAAAGAAAATTTATTTTTGTTTCATGCTTCGGTTGGTTTTGCCAACGACCAATATTATTTGAATGAAGAAATTAATCTTCGTTATTCATCATTGTTATTATATTCAAGATTAAAAAATGTGAAATTTCAATACTTTGCAGGTATGGCTACAGCTTATTCTTACAACAATCTTCAGTTTGTACCCTTGCTTGGTGCCCGAATAAAAATTACTTCAAAAGATTTTATTCGCATATCATTTCCATTGCGAAATAAGATAGAATATTATCCTGCTCGATTTGCTTATTATCATCCACTAAGCCAACGCACATTACTATTTGGGCAGTTAGAAAATGCTGGCAATTCATATCGTTTATATTCGGCTAATGAAAAAATTACTGCCAATACAGCTTCTATTCAGTTTCGTGAATCGGGTAGAACAATTGGCTTAGGCGTTAGATATTTATTGAAAAATAATATTCGTATACAATGCGAATTGAATAATTATTATCGCAACAATCAAATAGTTTCTATAAGCGATAGAGATGCAGATTTAACAACCGATAAACCATTGTATCAAACCCGTGTGCAAAGTGGTTTGTTATTGCAAGCAAGTTTGGTTTGGAATATGAATAAAGCATCTTCTATTAAATCATCGCCAAGGGTTGATTATCTTGATATTCAGAATATTAATGTGGAAGATTTACCAGATGATTTGCAGTAGTTTTTTCAAGACTAATTAATAATCAATGAAACTAAAATTTCTTTTCCTGTTTTTATTCATCGCTAATTTTTGTGCGGCGCAAAATCAAAAAGTAGATTCAATAATTAATAAGCAAATATTAAAGCCAATTAATTTAGAAATTGGTGGTCAATTAGATAGAGCAGTTCCATCATTGTTTGTAGGCACACAAATTAAAATCGTTAAAAATCTTTCAATAGAGGCATCATATGGAATTTTTATTTTGCCATTTTTTTTCTGTTCAACTAAAAAAATTGGATTCGTAAAATACTTTTTAACAAAAAAGGATGCGGCACATTTTTGTAAAATTTCTATTGAACAATTAAGTATAAATAGAGATTCTAAAACTCCATTTTTTCCAAAATTTGAAATTGGTGTAAATGGTAATCATTTCAATTTAGCTGTTGGAATTGGTGGATATAAAAACAACAATCGAAATAGCGAATATTTTCATAATACAGATAAGTTAAATTATTTCTGGATTCCTTCCATTTCAATTTACTATTCAAATTTTCTTTTTAAAGCATCTACAAAAATTGGTTTCTAAAATAACGCTTGACTTTTAAGTATGGCGAAATTCAAAAGTTCGCCATACTTTTTTTACTAAAAATTTCTTCCCTTCATTCCTCTATTTGTAATACATGAAAATAATAACTTTACTTTCCTAAAAAACACTATGATGAAACTAAAATTTCTTTTCCTGTTTTTATTTATTGCCAATTTTTGTGTGGCGCAAAATCAATTGCAATTTTTAAAAGTTCATTACTCAAGTTGCCCAATAGCTATAACTACTTTTGATACAACCTCAAAGCAATATTTTGTAAATGAAAATCAAGAAGTGAGATTAGAATATTACGACATAAAGAGTAATCAATTTTATGAAGAGTATGGTGCAATAAAAAATATAACCGATTCAACTCTTGAAATCGAAAATGAAGTAATCAGAATTAACTCTATCACATCAATTGCTTTTGATAAAAGCAATTATTCAAAATTCAAAAGACAGATTGGGCGTACTTTATTAATTCCACAAGCTGTTTTTACAGCTGGGTTTGCAACAGGTTTAATAGGTTCATTTACAAAATGGGATAGTAATAGCAGTGGAGGGTATGGCAATGCTCCATTTGGATTTATGTTAGTAAGCTTTGTGCTAACAGTATTGTATTTACCAATTGATATTATTGCATTAAGTACAATGTCATTTACAAGGCACCATTTAAAATTTATTGCCAAAGAAAATGGAAGTGCTTGGGTGATTCGTGTAACTCAAAAAACAAAATAATTTATCGTTAATTAATTCTTTTATTAGCCATGAAAAAAATATTCTTCTTTTTGTTTTTATGTATAGCTAATGTTTGTGCGGCGCAAAATAAAAAAGTAGATTCAATAATTAATAAGCAAATATTAAAGCCAATTAATTTAGAAATTGGTGGTCAATTAGATAGAGCAGTTCCATCATTGTTTGTAGGTACACAAATAAAAATCGTTAAAAATCTTTCAATAGAGGCATCATATGGAATTTTTATTTTGCCATTTTTTTTCTGTTCAACTAAAAAAATTGGATTCGTAAAATACTTTTTAATAAAAAAAGATGCGGCACATTTTTGTAAAATTTCTATTGAACAATTAAGTATAAATAGAGATTCTAAAACCCCATTTTTTCCAAAATTTGAAATTGGTGTAAATGGTAATCATTTCAATTTAGCTGTTGGAATTGGTGGATATAAAAACAACAATCGAAATAGCGAATATTTTCGTAATACAGATAAGTTAAATTATTTCTGGATTCCTTCCATTTCAATTTACTATTCAAATTTTCTTTTTAAAGCATCTACAAAAACTGGTTTCTAAAATAACGCTTGATTTTTAAATATGGCGAACTTTCAAAGTTTGTCATACTTTTTCTGCACAAAAATTTCTTCTCTACATTCCTCCATTCATGGCGTATGAAATTCTATTTTTGCCTTAATGAATTATTTAGATGAATTAAACGAACCACAGCGCAATGCAGTGGAATGTATCAACGGACCAGTGATGATTATTGCAGGCGCAGGCTCGGGCAAAACCCGTGTGCTTACCTATCGCATTGTACACATGATTCAAAATGGCATCGACCCTTTTAATATTCTGTCGCTCACATTCACCAACAAAGCTGCGGCTGAAATGAAAGAGCGTATCATGCGATTGGTGGGCAATGAAGCGAAGAATCTTTGGATGGGCACCTTCCACAGCATCTTTGCCCGTGTGCTAAGAATCGAAGCAGAGAAATTAGGCTACCCTAGCAACTTCACTATTTATGATACTGATGATGCAAAATCACTCATCAAAAACATTGTTAAAGAACAAAATTTAAACGATACACTTTACAAACCCAACACGGTTTTAAATAGAATTTCTTCGGCAAAAAATTCATTAATTACTTGGCAACAATACAACGGCAGTGTTGATTTGGTGAATGAAGATAGAATGGCGCATCGCCCTGCGATGGGCAAGCTGTATGAGTTGTATGCCAAACGATGTTTCCAGAGTGGTGCAATGGATTTTGATGATTTGCTGATGAAGATGCACGAATTGTTGGAACGCTTTCCTGAAGTGTGTTACAAGTATCAACAGAAGTTTAAGTATGTAATGGTAGATGAGTTTCAGGATACGAACTATGCCCAATATTCAATCGTGAAAAAACTTTCGGCGGTGAATGAAAATATTTGTGTGGTGGGCGATGATGCACAAAGTATTTATGCTTTTCGTGGTGCTACAATTGCCAACATTTTAAATTTTGAAAAAGATTATCCCGACTTAAATATTTTCAAACTCGAACAAAATTATCGCAGCACACAAAACATTGTAAATGCCGCCAACAAAGTAATTGCGGTGAACAAAGCGCAAATAAAAAAAGAAACTTTTACCACCAATGCCGAGGGTGAAAAAATAAAAGTGGTGCAAGTGGCTACCGACAATGATGAAGGAAAATATGTGGCTGATAATATTTTCGAAATGCGGATGCGACATCAATTGCACAATAAAGAGTTTGCTATTTTATATCGTACAAACAGCCAAAGCCGTGCATTTGAAGAATCATTAAGAAGAATGGATATTCCATATCGTGTGTATGGCGGCATTAGTTTTTATCAACGCAAAGAGGTAAAAGATTTCTTGTGTTACCTAAGATTAACGGTAAATTTTAATGATGAAGAAGCATTGCGCCGAGTGATAAATTATCCAACCCGTGGCATTGGTAAAACAACATTGGAACGAGCCACTGTAGCCATGAATGATGCAGGCAAAGGTTTGTGGGAAGTGCTGGAAAATGCGCCGCTTTATGGCATTAAAGCTGGTAAACCTGTGGAAGATTTTATGTGGATGATGAAAAGTTTCAACGCCATGTTAGCCACACACAATGCGTATGATTTGGCGCAACACATCGGTAAGCAAACGGGCATCATGAAAGAGTTGTATGAAGATAAAACGGTGGAAGGTGTGAGCCGATATGAAAATATGCAAGCACTTTTAAACTCGATAAAAGAATTTACGGATGAAACAAAAGTGAATGAAGACACGGGCGAAGTGGTAGATAAAACTTTGGGTAGTTATTTGCAAACCGTTACTTTATTAACCAACGCCGATGACAACAAAGGCGATGATAATAAAGTGAAATTGATGACAGTACATTCGGCAAAGGGTTTGGAGTTTCACACCGTGTTTGTTGTTGGGATGGAAGAAGAATTATTCCCATCAAACATGAGCACCGATGATAGAAATGCATTGGAAGAAGAACGCCGATTATTTTATGTGGCGGTTACTCGAGCTAAAACAAATTTGTTTCTCACTTATGCTTTGAATCGTTATCGCTTTGGCAGATTGATTTATTGCGAACCAAGCCGCTTCATTGATGAAGTGCCCGAAGATTACAGCACCTTTGTTGGGCTTCGCAAGCCTTCGATGCCACAAGGTTTTGGCAATGTGAGTGGATTTAAAACTTTAGATAGTGCATTTGGCAACAACAATAATGACCGAAATAATTTTCAACGAAAAGCCGAAAAACCTTTTGAAGGAAATTCCATTTCCAAACCATCTGTATTAAACAAACCTGTGGTGAACATTGCACCCATGCCCGATTTTAAAGCATCGCCTAATAGTGCATTGCAAGTGGGGCAAACAGTTTATCATGAAAAATTTGGTAAAGGCAAACTCACAATTTTAGAAGGTAATGGCGATAATAGTTTTGCTACGATTGATTTCGAACAGCTTGGTCAAAAGAAAATCATGTTGAAGTTTGCGAAGTTGATGATTGAAGAACAATGAGCTAATGTGATGATGTGCTAATTTGCTAATGAAATACAGATGCTTCCTTCGTCAGCATGACAGCCAACTCGAAGCCGTCATCCTGAACGATAGTGAAGGAACTAAATTGAAAACATGAAAAAATATACACTTCAAGAAATCAAAGAAATCGCAGAAGATTTTACAAGAAAAATTTTTGTTGAGAAAGAACCTCGAAACAACATGTGCTTTGTAACATGTTTGCCTTTATCAATTTTATTGACAAGAAATGGAATTAAAAATTCATTGAAAATAGGTTGTTACAACTGGTCAGAGAATATGATTAAGAAACCTAACCATTCTTGGATTTATCTTGATAGTGAAAAGAAAGTTCTTGACCCTACTATTCGACAGTTCATTGAACATGAAAATGAAGACGAAGTATATGTTGGTGAACTTAAATCCACATTTAAGGAATCAGATGAGGACTTTAAAAAATGGTTTAGTGAATCAATTGATGGTTGGAAATACGGAATGATTGATAGTGAAAAATATCTTTCTACTTTCACACCTGAAGAAAGTGACAAATTGAAATCAAACTCTCAAAAAAATAGAGCAATAAACCGTAAACTTCATACTGTTCTTAAGAAGGAGCTTGAACTTGCTAAACTTGAATTTGATGAAGCGAACTTAACTGAACAAGAAAAGTGGATTAAATGCTTGTATGACGCAGTGATTAAAATGTTACCACCTCAATGAAAATAGCCACTTGGAATGTTGAGCGATTGATAAAAAATAAAAATCAATCGGTGTTAGATTGTTTGAAAATAGTTGATGCAGATATTTTAATTCTAACCGAAACAAGTTCTGTTATTAATCCAAAAAATAATTATTCAGCAATGGCAGCTGATGAATTAATTAATGATGCAAATGTTGAAAAAGGATATTACAAAGCAGGCGAAAACAGAACAACTATTTGGAGCAAATTTCCTTTTACAACACAACTAAAAACGTATGATAATTTCACAGCCGTTTGTAATGAAATACAAACGCCGTTAGGCAAATTGATTGTGTACGGCACTGTGATTGGAATACACGGCAACAGAAGAGAAAGTTTTAAAGTTGATTTAGAAAAACAAATGACTGATTGGAAAACCATTTGTGAAAAAGGAAGCATTTGCATTGCTGGCGATTTCAATATTTCTTTCAGCGATAATTACTATTTCACAAACGAAGGCAGAGAAAAACTAAACTCGTTTTTTAGTCAGAATGAATTAATAAACACAACCGAAAAAATTCCGCAGAACATCGACCATATTGTTATCAGCAAATCATTTTTAGAAAATAAAAATTACAAAGTGCTTCCCACATGGAACGATGATAAAAAATTAAGCGACCACATTGGGGTTTGCATTGAAATAAATCTTTAAAAACTCTTCGTGTCTCTCCGTGTTTGCTCTGTGTAACTTTGTGAAATAATTTTTTAAAATCAATCAAACCCATTAGTTTTGATTGATGCTTTTACGGCGTTAACCAACATTGTTAATTTTATTGAATCGCAAAACACTTCAGGGGCACTACAACCGTAAGCACATAAAAGAAACACAATAGCAAGGAAATATTCGAAAGAAATTCCAATCAGTTTGCATTTAGTTACAGAAAAAAGATTTATAACGCCTGCACCAAATTTGAATAAAAAGAAATTAGAAAACTGAAAAACATAATAGCTCCCATGGAGAAAATAATGCCTTGTAAAAGTGTTTTTAGTTTCATAATTACAAATGTTTATTAAAACAAATGTAAATTTTAAAACCAAAAAATATTGTTTTTATTTAATTTGATAAAACATTTCAGTTGCTTGAAACAACGATACACATTTATGCTTTAGTAATACTAAACTATCTGTATTTCAAAATTCCACATTAGTATCCACCTGTTTTAGTGCTATTTTATTTTTGCTAATGGCTATGCTGGCATTTAATTCGAAACCAATAATAATTACAATTGAGTTGAAATAAATCCAAAGCATAATTACAATTACACTACCTATTGAGCCATATAAAGTATTGTATTTGCCAAAATTATTTACAAACCAACTAAAGCCTACCGAGGTGGTAATAAATAAAATAGTAGCCAATGTGCTGCCAGCCGAAATAAATTTGAATTTCTTTTTTACAGCCGGACCATAATAATACAAAGATGATAAGGCAAAAAACAAAAGCGCAACGATGATGAGATAATGCAATACGGTAATGATATTTTTAGCCGAAAAACTTTTAATACTTAATACTTTAAACAACCAATCGAATAAGGCTTGCTGCGCAATTACTAAAGTAAGCGATACAATTAACAAGATGGAAAGCATTAAGGTAAGCTTAAGCGCTACAAAGTTGGTTTGAAAAATATTACGCTTCTTAAATGTATGTTCGTACGATTTATTAAATGAACTTATCATAGCCTTTACACCGCTCATAGCCGAATAAATTGATAATAAAAAACCAACCGAAAGCAAGCTGCTATGCGGTATTGCCACTATATCATTAATGGTGCTTCGTATCATTTGATAAGCACCTTCATTGTTTATTAAATCTTTAATGGTAAGTAAAAGATTGGTTTGAAAATGATTAATTGGTATATATGGTATTAGAGTAAATAAAAATATAAGCCCCGGAAATACAGATAAAATAAAAAAAAATGCAATGCTACTGCCACGGGTAACAATGTTTTCTTGAATAATTTCTTTAAAGAAAAAACGGAGTACGGTAATCATTGGCACACCATCAAAGCCAGGCAGTGTAAAGGTTTTAATTTTTTGAATAGATTTTTCGGAAAGTACGCTCATAATATTTTTAACTAAAAACTATTTTTTAATCAGTATTGTTGAATCAATTTCAATGGGCAATTTTGCAGTATCATTTTTATGTAATATAAATTTATCTACGTAAGCCTTTTGATATTTTTTTGCATTTTGTTGATGCTCTTCAAATGTTTCGGCATAGTTATGATAGCCGCTAAAATCTTCTTTAGCACAAAAAAACATAAATTTATGATCGGCAGGATTAAGTACTGCATCAATTGATTTTACAGATGGAATACAAATAGGACCGGGTGGTAATCCTTTATTAATATAGGTATTATAAAGCGATTCGGCTTTTAAATGCACATATAAAATACGACGAATGGCAAAATCGTGTAAAGCAAATTTAACAGTAGGGTCGGCTTGTAGCAATACATTTTTGTGCAACCGATTCAAATAAATTCCAGCAATAATAGGTTTTTCATCTTCCATTGCCGTTTCTTCATCAATGATGGAAGCCATTGTTACCACTTCATAAGGTGTTAATCCTTGTGCTTTTGCTTTTTGTTTTCGTTCAGCATTCCAAAATTTTTTGTACTCATCAAATATTTTAATCCAGAATTTTTCGGCTGATGTATTCCACCAAAATTCGTATGTGTTCTGAATTACATAACCTGTTATATCTTTATAATGCTGGGCAGTATCAATTTTTTTTATGCTAACTAACGAATCAAAAGCTACTTGCAATTGAATTGAATCGGGTTCAAGATGATTGCCTACATAGGCTCTAAATTGCTCATTCAATCTATATTTTCCAATCACTAATCGCACAGGTGTTTGAGCACCACTTTTCAATAATTTTATTAATTGCCAATTATTCATATCGGGCAATATTTTGTATTTACCCGGTTTAATATGCGTTCTATAATCTAGTTCTTTTGCCATCCACATAAATGTGGTACGATTAATCAATAATTTATTTTTATCTAAAATGCGCAATACATCATTGTAGGTAGCGCCTGTAGGAATATAAATAAATTCGGGTTTTACAATGGCCGATGAAATATTGCTTCTAAAACAATTTTGATACAATCTAAGAAACAAGCCGCCGCCTACACATAGCATAATGATAAGCCATATTAGCAAAAACTTTTTCCAACGACTAAGATGATGTAATTTTTTAAACATAATTTAGAATCTAAAAATACAAAAATAATTTCTACCTATTTCAACACCACACTTTTACATTGTATAATCTTTATTCAGCTTTTAAAATTTTACAAATTCTTCTACTTGTTTCAATAATATATTTTGAATAGGGGTATCCATTAGCTGATTGTTTTCATCTATTATTTTGCCCACATTTGGTATAGATACTTTGTAGTGCAGCACATTTATTTTCAAATAATTTAATACGCCAGTTAAATGATCTAACCCACGAATGTTTCCATTTCTGCCATCTGCAATGCCTACTAATGCTGCTTTTTTATTCCAAAACACATTTCTTATATCGCTACAATCCATCCACAGTTTTAATGAGCCAGGGAAACTTCCATTATACTCGGGCACTATAAAAATAAACTTAGTAGCTGGTATTAACATTTCCTCTTCTATTTGTTTTAATATTTCCGAATCGCTATTAATTTCAAAAATTTCAATTGGTAAATTTTCTAATGCTAATATTTTACTTTCAATATTTTGTTGTTGTAAAAATTGCTGATACAATTTTGCAATTATTAATGATTTGCTTCCTTTTCGTGTGGTGCCCGATACAATTACATATTTTGAATTCATGATTTAAAATTACTTTTTTTGATAATAAATTATATATTTTTTTTCAACTTAACTTATTAGGTTTGTTAAAATATTTTTTAAAATAATATGACCCAATTAATCATTGACCAGCAGCTATCTGTTTTTTTACATCAATTTCCATCGGCGGTTAATATTTATCAATATAAAAATAAATCGGATGGCGGATTTAACGATTACCAATGCATATATGTAAATACAAAAGCGGTTGATTTGTTTCAAATTTCTGAACAAGATTTTTTAACAAAATCAATGTTTGAAATTTTTCCAATGCATACTGTTAGCTCATCCTATGGTAAAATAGAACAAGTAATGCAAACAGGAATACCCGAAACATATGAATATAAGCGATTAGATAAAGATGTTTGGTATCAGGTTTCATTATCAAAATATAAGGATGGGTTTATTGCGCTTACTACCGATATTACTGAAAAAAAAGAAAGTGAAATTCAATTAAAAACTGCTAATGAACTATTGTTGCTTAGTAATTGGCGAATTAATAATATTGATGGTACTGTGCAATTCGATAATTTATTTTTTGATAAAATAATTGAAGAGCAGCCATTTCAAATTTCCTTATCCGATTTTATTAATACTTATGTTCATGCCGATGATATAGAGCCATCGCTTATTCAGCTTCATCAAATTACTAAAGAAGATAAGTGGCAAAATTTCGAAAGAATTTTATCGCTTAAAAATGGCAAAAAAAAATATGTTGATGTATTTGCAAAACCAATATTTGCAAACGGAGAGTGTGTAGCTATTTATGGTACAATACGAGATATAACGGAAAGAAAAATGTATGAATTATCTATTCAAGAAAAAGATAATAGAATAGCCGATGCCATGCAAATACTGAATATGACAAATTGGGAAATAGATTTAAAAACAAATAGTGTAATATATGAACCTAGCTTTTTTTTGAATGTATTAGAAGAGCCTATACATAGAGTATTAGATGTATCGGAAATGATAAACTACATACATAAGGATGATAGAGCCATGATTGTAAACAAAATAGAAAATGCAGTAAAAAAAGAAAATTGGGAAACTGTAGAATATAAAATTGAATTGCGAAATGGCAAAACAAAACATGTTGAATGCTTTTGTAAAAGAAAAATGGAAAACAATATATGCATTGGCATTTATGGAACAATTAGAGATATAACTGAAAAAAAAATAATTGAATTAGGGTTGATTGAAAAACAATATCAATTGCAACTTTCAAATGAGCTACAACAGATGGGTATTATGGAATATTATCCAGCAACTGAAACGTATAAGCTTTCGCAACCCATTCAAAAAATTTTGGAAGAAGATTTGCCAGAAGAAATTAGTGCCGATGAATATTTTAGCTACGTACAAGATAATGATATTACGGCATTACGAAAGCGGATAAATAAAGATATTGCATTGCACCAACCAGTAAAAGAGATTAGAAAAATAAAATTAAAAAATGGCAAAATAAAATATGTTGAAATAGTTTGTTTGCCACATATTGAAAATGAAAAATTAATTAAATATAATGGCACATTTAGAGATATAACTGAGCAAAAACAATTAGAAAAAAACTTAATTGAAAACGAACAGCGATTAACGCAAGCCAATAATATTAGCAACACAGGTACGTGGGAATATTTTATTCAACAAAATTTAATAAAAGTATCTGACGAATTAAAACTTATCTATGAAGCAGATTTTGAAAATTCATTAACTATTGAGGAGTATTTAAGTTTTTTATATGATGATGATAGAAAGAAAGTGGCTGATTTTTTAAAAATGAATATTGAAAATAAAGCTGGATTTGAAGCCATTAGAAAAATAAAATTAAAAAGCGGTGCTACAAAATATATTGAACTAAAAGCAAAACCAATAATTGAGGATAATGTGTTGGTAAAATACATCGGTACAATTACCGATATTACTCAAAAACGAATTGAAGAACTTTCATTACAAACCAGCGAAGCCCGATTCCGTTTGTTTTTTGAGCATAATCCAATTATGTATTTTATTGTAGATAGCCAAGGCATTATTTTGTCTGTTAATAATTTTGGATTAAGTCATTTAGGGTATTCACGTGATGAACTGATTCATCAACATGTATTAAAAGTATTTCATGAAGATGATAAAACAAAAGCACAACAACATTTAGTAGATGTGCTTACATCAAAAGAAAATTTAAATCAATGGGAATTACGAAAAATAAAAAAATCGGGCGAAATAATTTGGGTAAAAGAAACGGCAAAAGCAACTTATGATGTGGATGGAAATATTATGTTTTTAATACTTTGCGAAGATATTACAGATGAAGTATCGAACAGAGATTTTTTAAAACAAAAACATGAAGAATTAAAATTGCAGAAAAATGTAGCCGAAATATTAGCAAATGAAAAACAGCAATTTGCCAGTATCATCAGCCACGAAATACGAACACCATTAAATGCTGTGATAGGATTAGCCAATTTATTATTGATTGATAATCCTACATTAAGCCAAGCAGAAAACTTAAATACATTAAAGTTTTCTGCTGAAAATTTAATGCTACTTGTAAATGATATTTTAGATTTTAGTAAAATTGAATCGGGCAATTTTAAAATAGAAAAAATACCATTCAATTTATCGCATATTATTAATGGTATTCATCAAACATTTATTGGCAAAGCCAATGAAAAAAATTTAACACTTACCACTATTATCGACCCCAAAATACCTGCTGCAATTATTGGCGATCCAGTAAGGTTACTTCAGGTAATGAATAATTTAATTACCAATGCATTAAAATTTACTAATTATGGGCAAATAAATATTAATGTAAAACGAAGAGAATTAATATCGCCTTCTGAAGTTGTAATTAGATTTGAAGTAACTGATACTGGCATTGGAATATCAAATGAAAAACAAGCAAAAATATTTGATATGTTTAGCCAAACAGATGCTGAAACTAGCCGAAGATATGGCGGAACGGGGCTTGGGTTATCAATTACAAAAAAAATTGTAAGCCTATTTAATAGTAAAATTTATGTAGAAAGTGAACCCGGCACTGGCAGTACTTTTTATTTTGATGTTAATTTTAAAATAGCCGAAGAACTTTCAAATTTGGATAATGATTGGAATATTAATGCAAATACCAAAAGAACTTTGGAAGGATTAAATGTGCTATTGGTTGAAGACAATGTGTTTAATCAGATGGTAATTATGAAATTTTTGGATAAATGGAAAATGAATGTTGATGTAGCAAATAATGGCTTTGAAGCAATAGATAAAACAAAGCGTTCAAGCGATTATGATATTATATTAATGGATATGCATATGCCCGAAATGAATGGAATTGATACTACCATTGAAATTAGAAAAAGTAAAAATATTTTTTGGCAACGCATACCTATTATTGCATTAACGGCTGATGCTATAAATTTTAATAAAGAAGATTTAAAAAAGCAGGGTATTATTGATGTTGTTTTTAAACCATTCGATCCTGTAGATTTATTTAAAAAATTAATTCAACATACTTCTATTTTCGAAGATTAACGATGTTGAAAAATATACAACTTTAATTTTACTTGGGTATAACTAAGCGTTTTAAAAAAAATCTATTCAAAAAAATCTGTATTTTTACTTTAATAAAATACCAAATATTATGATTAAAAAAATTCTACTTACATCGTTTATTTTAATTTTGGCTATTGGTTTTTCCAAAGCCCAAGTTCAACCATTATTACTTGAGTCCTTCTCTAGTTATCAAATTGCAGATACATTAGATCATCAATCAAGTTGGTCGATGTGTTCAACAGGTACAGATTATTTAGTAATCAATCAAAACAATTACGAATATCCAGATACAGCTTTTAATGCGCATTACGATCCAGATCCAGCTCCAAATTCTCAAAACACTCAAAATTGTATCTATTTCGATTCTACCTTTTCGAATTTAGGTGGTTATTGTAATGGCTTTTCGCCAATTGCTAATGGTAGAGTTTATTTAGCATTTATTTATCAAGGTGGTACCGAACATCGTTTAAATACTACTGGTGATTATTTTATTACAATAGGTGCAAGCAATTCATCGCATGCTGCCAGAGTACTTGTAAAATATGTTGCTGGTTCAATTGTGTTTGGCGTTAGAAAAGAAAATGGTACTGATGTATGGGGAACACAATCATATACTGATGTACACAATCATCTTTTAGTATTGGTATATGAATTTAAACCGGGTGTAAATGATGACCAAGTTATGTTATTTGTTGATCCAGTTATTCCTGGCCCACCACCAATGACACCAGATGTAATGGGCAATACTGCCGACCCTGATTTTACAGGTAGCATCAGCAATTTATTTATTCGTTTAAATATTCCTACTGCTAATATGCCATCGGCTTATATTGATAATATTATGGTTGATACTTCATGGCAAAATATTTCGCCAGCACCTTGTATGGCTTCATTTACCGAAACCACAAGTAATTTAACAGCAACATTTTCAAATACATCTACTGGGGGTTTCCACTCTTTCTTATTTGATTATGGGGTTACACCGCCTAATTTTTCTAGCATACCAAACTATACATATGCAGTTGCTGGAACTTACAAAGTATGTTTATCGTTATACACTGATGCAGGTACAAATAATTTTTGCGATTCAACTTGCCATAACGTAACCGTAATAGCTGGTGGTGTAAATAATATTGCTAATACTTTTGACGCTTCAATTATCTATAATCAAAATGAAAAACCAAGTTTGAAAATTGTATCGGCAAATAATTATACAGCTACTATTAATTTATTAAATGCATTAGGACAAACGGTTGAAACTGTTTACAGTGGTAATATTGCTGCTGGCGAAAAAATATTTACAACTTCAATGCATCAATCGGGCATGTATTTTTATCAAATAGTTTCGGATAAAGGAAATAAAACTTTAAAAGCATTTGTAAAAGAATAAAGCCATTCTTAAATCTACAAAAAAAGGAGACCGATTTTCGGTCTCCTTTTTTTATCTCATTTTTCTAATTTTAATCCTACATTCATCACATCTTCTAACGGATTAATTCTCATATCATGTTCAATGGCAAATGTATATTCGCCTTTATGTTGAAATTTTATTCGTTTTTTTGCTAATGCGCTTACCATCCACACTCCATTCATTCCTTCGCCTAACCATTTACCGTCGGGCTTTGCTAAGCTTAATGAAACCCGTTCGGTTTGTTGTTTGCCATCGGGGCTGCTAGCATGAATCAGCACCCACACATTCATATATCTATAAGCATCCAAATGCCTAATGTTTACATATAAATTATAAAATGATGAAGTGTCGTTTAATTCAACTTTAAATTGGGGAATAAATTTATAATCCCATTTATAATCGGGCACTTCGGTATTTTTTTCGAATACATGATTCAAATTGCAGCCTGCAAATGCAATACAAAAAGCACAACTAACAATTACATAAAATCTTTTTATCACTTTTTTATTTGAATTGGTTTGGGTTTATTATTTGAATTATCTTTTGGTGTTTGTGGCTGCGGCGCAGGTTTATTGCCTTGATTATTTCGTGGTTGATTTGGTCTTGGCTGATTATTGTTTCTGCTTTGTGGCTGATTGCTTTTTTGTGGCTGCGGCGCTGCTGTATTGCCTTGTACACCTTGTGGTGCAGGCTTTGGCTTGTTGGTATTGCTGCTCTTTTTCTTAGTTTTATTGCGTTGTTCTGTTCGGCGCAAACTGCTTAACGATGTTTGCCCAATCACATCAATATACACATCTTCTTTAGGTGTTTTAGGTGCAATGTCAGCTTTAATTTTATCTAAATCTGGCGGCATTTCGCCTTTTTTATTTCTTTCTAAAATTTCATTTACTTGCTCAACCGTTAAAGGATAAATTTTTGTACTTCCTTTATAACTATACCACATCAAGTATTTAAAAATATCTGTTTTGTTTAAATATGCATCACCTCTTTCGGTTTTTAAAATATCAGCATGTTTTGGAAAATCTCGTAAAGCTTCAATGTATGTATCTAATTCAAAATTCAAACAACATTTTAATCTACCACATTGCCCACTTAATTTTACTTGATTGATGGATAGATTTTGATAACGGGCTACGTTAATATTTACATTTTTAAAATCAGTTAACCATGTGCTGCAACACAACTCTCTGCCACAAGAACCAAAGCCGCCAATCAAGCCAGCTTCTTGTCTTGCACCAATTTGTTTCATCTCTACCTTTACATTAAACTCACGAGCATATACTTTTATCAATTCTCTAAAATCAACCCTGCCATCGGCTATATAATAAAAAATAGCACGTTTGCCATCGCCCTGATATTCAACATCGCTAATCTTCATATCCAATTTTAAAGTACGGGCTATGGCTCGGGCTTTAATCAAACTTTCTTTTTCTTTGTTTCTAAATTCGCCCATGCGTTTCATCTCATCATCAGTAGCTATTCTGATAATTTTTTTCTCAACTTGGCGTTCGTTTTTTTCTAATTTTTTTAATTGCAATCTTACCAATTCTCCGCTTAAAGTAATTTTGCCAATATCCATTCCCACCACCGATTCTACACAAACCATATCGCCAGTATGAATATCTGCATGATGATTATAGTAATAACCTTTTCGTTGCCCATTTTTAAAAGCCACTTCGGCTATTGGGTATCGGCTATCAATGCCCGGTATGGGAACGTTCGAAAGCCAATCATGTGTATTCATTTTATTACAACTGCCACTGGCACAAGAGCCATGACTGCCGCACCCTGATGGAACGCCTGGTTTTGTATTACAACTTCCGCAACTCATTTATTTATATTTAAAAATCAAAGTAAAAATTATTACCGAAAACTAATTTAATGAAATATGAATTTCAAAAATGTATTTCGAATTCAAAAATACAAATCCACACTTAATTCTTATTAAAAAGTAAATGTTTGTTTTTTGTTAAGTGGTTTATTTAATTTTGAGAAAAATTTAATTCATGAAAAAAGTTTTGATTTTAGTTGCCTCGGCTTTTATAATGCTTACAGCAAAAGCACAAATGCAACACGAAAAAGGAATGCATATTGAACACATTCCATTTACCGAAGTGTTAGAAAAAGCAAAAAAAGAAAATAAGCATGTGTTTGTAGATTGTTATACCACATGGTGTGGCCCTTGCAAATGGATGGCTGCCAACACTTTTACGGATGATACCGTTGGCAAATTCTTTAATCATTATTTTATCAATTTAAAAATGGATATGGAACATGGCGAAGGACCAAGCTATGCACCAAAATTTAGAATAGAAGCCTATCCTACATTTTTATTTATGAAAAATGATGGTGCAATAATGCAACGTGAAATGGGAGCCATGCCACCTGCAAAATTTATTGAATTGGCAAAACAAGCTTTGGGTGCCGATGCTAACTTAGATTCATTAATAGCAAGATATAATGCTGGCAATAAATCAAGTTATAATTTAATATCAATTATGTTGTTGATGCAAATGAAAAAAATGGACTACACAAAATATGTAAATGAATATTTTAACCAACAAAAAAAAGAGGACTGGAGCAATGAAATGAATTTTGATGTGATAAAAAATTATTCATTTGATATTACAGCACCTGAAGTGGAATACATGATTAAAAACAAAGCAGAATTTGAAAAAAAATATGCTGGCGAAGTAAATATAGTGTTGAAAAAAATTGCTGTGGCAAATATCAATTCAACCGAAAAGAAAAAAGCAAAAGCTGCAAAAGATTTGATAAAAATATTTGAAGAAAAAAAATAGACTGATGAAAAAAACATACTTAATAGGATTAATTTTAATTGCTGTAACCATTGCTGTAATTGTAACATTGGTAGGCGATTTTAGTAGTTACGAAACATTTGCATCGGCTCGAAAAATTCCAAATTCGCAATTTCATATTGTAGGTACTTTAGATAAAGCCCATCCAACAGAATTTAATGCTTTAGAAAATGCAAACAAATTTGTGTTTTATATGAAAGATAAAAATGGTGAAAGTATTCGGGTAAATTATCCTGATATTGAACCACAAGATTTTCAAAAAAGCGACCAAATTGTAATAACAGGAAAAATGAATGGCGCCGAATTTAATGCTACATCAATGGTGTTAAAATGCCCAAGCAAATACACTGATACCAAAGAAGGTTCGAAAGAGTTTAAGGCAAAAGGTGTTTAATTTTTACGAATGAAATTATTGATACCCATACTTATTAGCTTCTTCATTAGCATTGGGTTGTACTCTTTTCAAACTACAAGTAATGAACCTTCATTAATAAGATGGGGCGATGCACGACCTGGTAAAATTTCAAAAGAAAAAGCGATAAGCCTTTTAGATTCAATGATAGTTTTAAATCGACCTAATTCTTATGAATCACTTATAGACTGTTTAAGAATTGGGTTTGTAAATTTGTTATAGTTGTTTTCCACTTTCAATTCATCTATAAAATTTATAAAACAATAAAGAAGCTAAAATGCTTTATCAAAATCTTACTATACTGATTATCTTCGCATCCCAAATTTTACAAAATTGAAATACGCCGAAGAAATTAGTAAACGCCGAACATTCGCCATCATAAGTCACCCCGATGCTGGTAAAACAACATTAACAGAAAAATTTCTTTTGTTTGGTGGAGCCATTCAAGTGGCTGGTGCGGTGAAATCGAACAAGATTAAAAAACATGCTACCAGCGATTTTATGGAGATTGAAAAGCAACGTGGTATTTCGGTTGCTACATCCGTAATGTGCTTTGAATACAATGGCATAAATGTAAATTTATTAGATACCCCTGGGCATAAAGATTTTGCAGAAGATACTTATAGAACCTTGACTGCTGTTGATTCTGTTATCTTGGTGGTAGATTGTGTGAAAGGTGTGGAAGAGCAAACTGAAAGATTGATGGAAGTGTGCCGTATGCGTAATACACCTGTAATTATTTTCATCAATAAAATGGATAGAGATGGAAAAAATGCTTTTGATTTATTGGATGAATTAGAAGCAAAATTGAAAATAAAAGTTCGACCGCTAAGCTGGCCAATCAATATGGGCAGCACTTTCAAAGGCGTTTATAATTTGTATGATAAGACTTTACAATTGTTTCAAGCCAAACAAAAAGATGATGAAAAAATTACGATTGAAAATTTATCGGATAAAAATTTAGAAAAAGAAGTTGGCGAAACAGACGCTAATCAATTACGCAGCGATGTTGAATTGATTGAAGGTGTGTATCATGATTTTGATGTTGAAGAATATTTAGGCGGACATATTGCACCCGTTTTTTTTGGCAGTGCAATGAATAATTTTGGTGTACGTGAATTGCTGGAAACCTTTATCCAAATAGCCCCTAAGCCTTTAGCTCGACCAACTGACAAACGTGAAGTAGCACCCAACGAAGATAAATTTACAGGATTCATTTTTAAAATTCATGCTAATCTTGACCCACGACATCGTGATAGAATTGCATTCCTTCGTGTGTGCAGCGGCAAGTTTGAACGCAATAAATTCTTCCATCATGTGCGATTAGATAAAGATGTGCGCTTTAGCAGTCCGTTTAGTTTTATGGCCCGAAGCAAAAATGTGTTGGATGATGCCTTCCCAGGTGATGTAGTTGGATTGTTTGATACAGGCAATTTTAAAATTGGTGATACATTAACCGAAGGCGAAAACGTAATGTTCACAGGCATTCCCAGCTTCTCACCCGAAATATTTAAAGAAGTGGTAAACAAAGACCCTCTTAAAACCAAGCAATTAGAAAAAGGATTACAACAATTAACTGATGAAGGTGTGGCGCAATTGTTTACCCAAAATATGGGGCATAAAAAAATCATTGGCACAGTGGGTGAATTGCAATTTGAAGTAATTCAATACCGCCTATTGCATGAGTATGGCGCAACGGTTAGTTTCGTTACGCTACCTTATTATAAAGCTTGTTGGATAACATCGGATAATCAAGATAAGTTGGATGAGTTTTGTAAATTCAAAACACAATTTTTAGCCAATGATAAAGATGGACGCTTGGTTTATCTGGCGCAAAGCAGTTGGTATTTAGATACTGAAAGAAAAAATAATCCTGATATTCATTTTCATTTTACAAGTGAGTTTATGAATGATGAAG
>JBEEMV010000078.1:0-4355 GCA_041192505.1 Bacteroidota bacterium | reverse complement strand
TCGACCTCACCCCCTGCCCCCTCTCCTGCTGAGAGGGGGTAAGCCCACCCTCATTGCCTTTCAAGTCCCTCTCTGAAGGAGAGGGATTTAGGGTGAGGTCATTGCTCACTTCAATTTTTCCCAATTCCTTATTCCATAAATTTTTTGCTTGTTGTTTTACGTTTTCAAAATTCCAATCTTTCAGTTCTGATGTTCGATTGTTCAATGCACCAGCTTCATCGCAGGCGGAGATGCCTGTTTTAATGAGGATTTGTTCGCCTTTCTTCACATTGCCGAAATACATGAATAATTTTTCATCGCCATTTTTCCCTTTCACAATATTTATTCCTGATGGTTCTTTGCTGACTTCAAAATCATAAAACAACACCTGATTTTCAGCCCATGCTTTACTTCTTCTTATTCCGCTAAAATGTGTTTTTGAAATTTGATGAATGCTGCCTTCTAACAATTCATCACGATGCAATAAATTCAAAATGATGTAAGCATAACCAGTTTTAGTAAACAAATATTTTTGTAATCCAACTCTTGGAGTGCTTGTCAATTCAACATTTACAGAGTTGTTCAACAATACTTTGTAATACCCTGCTTCTGCTTTTTCATTTTCATGGCGGTATGTTTCTGAATAGGTATAATCATTTTGATAAGTAAACATCGTTTCTTCAAACATGGGCAAAAAAGCAATATCGCCATAATCGCTACAACCCGTGCCAGATAAGTGTGTGTGGCTGAATCCGTAAATAATTGAGTCGGCATAATAGTATCCGCTGCAACCATCCCAACTGCCATCTATTCGTGTATCGGGGCTAAGTTGCACCATGCCAAACGGCGTTGTTGCACCGGGGAATGTATGCCCATGTCCGCCTGTGCCTATAAATGGATTGACGTATTGAACGTAGTTTTGAGTTTGTGCAAAACACAATGTGCTAATGTGCTGATATGCTAATATGCTAATGAGGAGAAAAAATTTCTTCATAAAAAATGAATTTGATTTTGGTTTACAAAATAGGTTTTAAAATTTATTTTGAGTGATTAAAATTGTATTTAGATTTTTGCATACAATTCAGCATAGATTTTTTTATGATTTAATAGAATTTTCAACCCAAATGAAATTTAAAAATTCTACATTCAAAAAAAACAAAATGGACAAATTTGGAATTAAACTCCAAATTTGTCCAAAAATATTTTTCTATAATTTCACATTTTTCCAACTAAAAACCTCTACATTATTGCTTCTTACCGAGTTTGTATTACCGCCGTAAATTAATTTCAAATTTGCTTTTCCGTCATTAAGCTCGTTTAACTTCAATAATGATTTAAAAAAATCGCTGTTAATTGTAGCACCAGATTTAATTTCAACAAATGTGGTTTTAGGTTTTGAATCTAACACTAAATCTACTTCCAATCCTGTTTTATCTCTCCAATAGAAAAAATTATCGGGTAATCCTTCGTTCAAGTTATTTTTCAGCGCATCAATGATGAGCATGTTTTCAAACAATGCGCCTTTGTAAGCATTGTTATCTAACAAATGTTGTTCGGTAATTCCCAATAAAAAACAAGCCAAGCCAGTGTCATAAAAATATAATTTCGGCGATTGCAAAATCCGTTTGTTGTAATTATTATAAAATGGTTTGAGCAAATAAACGATATAGCTGGTTTGCAATACTTGTAGCCAACTGTTAATCGTTTTATTATCAACGCCGCAATCAGCAGCCAATGCATGCACATTTAAAATTTGCCCAACTCTGCCAGCGCATAATTTCAAAAATTTGATAAACAATCCTAAATTATTGATGTTCACCAATTGCCTTACATCTCTTTCTACATAGGTGTTCACGTAGTTGGCATACCAATCATTTGGCGATATTTTTTTGCTGATAATTTCAGGATAATAACCTCTGAAAATATTTTTTTCAAAATCATTTCCCAATTTTTTTGCTGCTTTCAATTCATGATGCGAAAGCGGTAAAAGGTGCAAGTAAGCTACTCTTCCAGCCAACGATTGACTGATACTTTGCTGCATCAAAAAATTATTACTGCCACTTAAAATGAATAAACCAGCTTTGTTTTTTTCGTCAACAATTTGTTGGATGTAAGAAAACAATTCAGGTAGTTTTTGTGCTTCGTCAATTATTGCACCATTGCTAAATTGTTTTAAAAACGAATTAGGGTCGGTTTTGGCATAATGGAAAGTATCAGGGTTTTCTAAGGAAACATATTTTTTGTTCGAAAAAACACTTTTACACAAAGTAGTTTTTCCAGATTGTCTTGGCCCAACAACCGCCACCACTCTAAATTTCTTTGCTAAATATTTTAATCGCTTTTCAGCAGTTCTTTGTATCATTTAGCAAAAGTAATTCAAAAAAATGATTTGGACAAATTAGGAGTTTAACTCCAAATTTGTCCAAATCAAATAATCGCTAAGAATTGGATTTTGATTGATTGTAGTGAGAAATTTATTCGTGCATTCGTGACAATTGTATTTTCAATTATAATAACTCAAGGATTGTTTTAAATAGTTTGTTGAAAAGGTCGCAAATCGTTTACGGCGGACAAATTATTTTAATAAAGTGGCTTAAAAACTTAATATTTTTGTTTCAACTCTATCGTTTGCTTGGTGTTCTTTTTTATTACACTTTACGCCATCAACGCATCTATTTACAAGTATTGTCTCTCCATAGCCAGTTGTTATAATTCTATTTTCTTCAATACCTTTTTTTATAAAAAATGCTTTCATATTGTTTGCTCTTTCTAAAGATAGCTTTTGATTTTTTTTATCCGAACCATGGCAGTTGGTATGCCCTCGAAGTTCAATTTTCATTGCAGGATATTTTTTCAAGAGAAAAAGCATTTCATATTTTTCGTCAAAACTTTTTTCAATAACTTTTTCATCAGCAGTATTAAAGTAAAATGCTTCAATGCTTGGTAAACTACACGATATGCAAAAAGAAAATTGAGCACTTTTTTTTATGATAGTATCTTTTGTAAAAACTATTTTATCAAAATATGTCTCACACTCTTTTTTCGAAACTTCAATTTGATAAGTTCCTTTTTTGAAAATTCTAATTTTGCAATTTTTGTTATTTCCTGTATTGTATTCCTGCCATAAAGAATCTGTAGTGCTTTTTATTTTTATAATACAATCATATAATGTAATTGTTTTGGCACGATTTACAACAGTCATTTCTAAGTAACTGTTTTCTAAACAATCTTGCGCCATTGCAATTTTGCAAATAAGTAAAAGTAAAAGCGTAAATATTTGTTTCATCTTTTAATATTTATTCGTGCATTCGTGGCTTTTAAAATCAATCTAAAAACATATCTGGAAATAGCGGCTGATTGGGTGTTACAGCATATTTTTCTAAATCGGTAATGCCAGCAGTTTTCAAAACTTCATCATCAATAAAATTATTGCCGCTACAATTTTTTGGTTCTTGTTGCAAAATATAATAGGCTGCATCTGCTAAAATTTCGGGCTTGCGGCTCATTTGCATCAAAGCATCGCCACCTAATAAATTTTTCACAGCAGCCGTTGCAATCGTTGTTCTGGGCCAAAGTGTGTTGCTGGCAATCGGATTTTTTTTGAACTCTTCGGCAAATGCCAACGCCATCATCGTCATGTTATATTTGCTCATCGTGTACGCCACATGCCCGTAAAGCCACTTTACATCAAGGTTTATAGGCGGCGATAAAGTGAGAATATGTGCATGATTACTTTTTGCTAAATACGGCATACAAATTTTGCTCACTAAAAAAGTGCCCCGAACATTGATGTCGTGCATCAAATCAAATCGCTTGCTTTCAGTTTGTAAAGTTGGCGTTAATGAAATAGCAGAAGCATTGTTGATTAATATATCAATGCCTCCAAATGTTGATACAGCTTGGTTTACAGCGTTTTCAATTTGTTCTTCAAATCGAATATCGCATTGGATTGGTAAAGCTTTTCCACCTACAGTTTCAATTTCTTTTGCTGCTGAAAAAATTGTTCCACCCAGTTTCGGATTTTCTTCTGTTGATTTTGATGCAATAACAATATTTGCACCTTCGGCTGCAAGCCTTAATGCTATTGCCTTTCCAATGCCACGAGATGCACCTGTGATAAAAACTGTTTTATTTTTGAACAACATTGAATTTAGATTTTAGTATGGTGAAATGATATTTTATAATAGGTAATTCGATGAAATGATACGATAAAATGGCAATAGGAATTGTACCTACAAACGACAACATTATCATCTGCAAAATACTTAATTGAGCCGATGTATAATAAATAATTAATTGCTGAATGGGAAAACTGTAAACATAAATTCCATAAGAATAATCGCCACTTGAAGTTAGTTTTTGTAAAAATGAAATAG
>JBEEMV010000077.1:0-7979 GCA_041192505.1 Bacteroidota bacterium | reverse complement strand
GAAGCCGAAATATTTTTTGTTGAAGGATTATTTACAAGCAAATTCAACGTTACCAAACTATCACAACCCAAATAATTTTGCAAATGAATGGTGTAAATGCCAGTTGCATTAAAACTCGAAGAACCAACGCTGTAGCTACTTCCCGAGCAAATTGAAGTAGAAATATTTTTTGTTGATGGATTATTTACAAGCAAATTTAAAGTTACAACACTATCGCAACCCAAATAATTTTGAAGATGAATTGTATAAATGCCAGTTGCATTAAAACTCGAAGAGCCAACGCTGTAGCTACTTCCCGAACAAATTGAAGCAGCAATATTTTTTGAAGATGGATTATTTACAATGAGATTCAAAGTTACAACGCTATCGCAACCCAAATAATTTTGCAAATGAATGGTGTAAATGCCAGTTGCATTGAAAGTTGAAGAACCAACGCTGTAGCTACTTCCCGAACAAATTGAAGCCGAAATATTTTTTGTAGAAGGATTGTTTACAACGAGATTTAAAGTAACAACGCTATCACAACCCAAATAATTTTGCAAATGAATGGTGTAAATGCCAGTTGCATTGAAACTCGAAGAACCAACGCTGTAGCTACTTCCCGAACAAATTGAAGTAGTAATATTTTTTGTAGATGGATTGGTTACTGTCAAATTCAACGTTACCAAACTATCGCAACCCAAATAATTTTGCAAATGAATCGTGTAAATGCCAGTTGCATTGAAACTCGAAGAACCAACGCCGTAGCTACTTCCTGAACAAATTGAAGTAGTAATATTTTTTGTAGATGGATTGGTTACTGTCAAATTCAACGTTACCAAACTATCGCATCCTAAATAATTTTGCAAATGAATGGTGTAAATGCCAGTTGCATTAAAACTCGAAGAGCCAACACTGTAGCTACTTCCCGAACAAATTGAAGCAGCAATATTTTTTGTAGAAGGGTTATTTACAACCAAATTCAAAGTTACAACGCTATCGCAACCTAAATAATTTTGCAGATGAATGGCATAAATGCCTGTCGCATTAAAACTCGAAGAACCAACGCTGTAGCTACTTCCCGAACAAATTGAAGCCGAAATATTTTTTGTTGATGGATTATTTACCACCAAATTTAAAGTTACAACACTATCGCAACCCAAATAATTTTGTAGATGAACGGTGTAAATACCTGTTGCATTAAAACTCGAAGAACCAACGCTGTAGATATTTCCCGAACAAATCGAAGCAGCAATATTTTTTGTTGAAGGATTGGTTACTGTCAAATTCAACGTTACCAAACTATCACAACCCAAATAATTTTGAAGATGAATTGTATAAATGCCAGTTGCATTAAAACTAGAAGAGCCAACGCTGTAGCTACTTCCCGAGCAAATTGAAGTAGAAATATTTTTTGTTGATGGATTATTTACAAGCAAATTCAACGTTACCAAACTATCACAACCCAAATAATTTTGTAAATGAATTATGTAATTACCAGTTGCGTTGAAAGTTGAAGAACCAACGCTGTAGCTACTTCCCGAACAAATGGAAGTAGAAATATTTTTTGTTGATGGATTATTTACAAAATTTAATTTCACAGCATTGCTCATTGCAAAAATGTTGGTCAGGCAAGGCGCATTCGCAATTAGCAAACAAGTGATGCTATCATTATTCGCAAATGTGCTATCCGTATAGCTTGCACTATCGGCTCCAGTAATAATATTCCCATTTTTAAACCAATGATAGACTGGCGATGAACCTGCATTTGTAGTGGTACTTTTGAAAGATGCAACAGCATTAAAACAATTAGGGATTTTAGCTGCGCTGATAATTATACTTGGTGTATAACCCAATGCAGTGGCTTCATACGCTCCCATATCAACTGTTAAAAATTGCGGCCGAGGCACACTAATAATATCATCCGAAGTTGCCATTGCATTATTGCCAGTGTTTAGTGCTGGGCTGAAGCAGAGCAACTCCAATCCATCATCGGCTGTACCCCATTTTCCATCAGCACCTTGTGGATTATTTGCATTAATAAATTGTGGGTCGATGTTCAAATTATTGCCTACTAAACCACCTTTTATTATATTATTATTAGCAGTGATATTGTTAATGCCTGCAAAGAATTCTGGAATTGAAGTTTGAAAATTATTCCAAAGAATACAGTTTGAAAATAAACATGCAGAATTTGAAACCAAAAAAGAAGCAGGACTATTGTTGTTGGTTGCATTGTTATAAAATGTACAATTAATAAAATCAATTGAATCTTGTGTGGCAACAGCTACGGCAGCACTTCCATCAGCAAAATTATTGTAAAAAACTGTATTCGTAAACGCTGCATGTCCGCCTTCAATAAGGGTTGCAGCTCCAGATGAAAATGAATAGTTGTTCGCAAACACACATTTCTCAATATTTGTTTTGCTATCAAAACTATACAATGTGCCACCATAATAATTTGAATTTCCTGTTAACACACATTTTGAAATTGTTAAACCGCCGTTTGAATTTTCAATAAATAGTCCACTACCCATTGTGTTGGCAGTTGTGATTCCCAAATAATCGGTAAAAACATTGGCAAGCCCTGCTGTAATAGTGAACCCATCTAATCTTGTGGGGTTTGATATACCATTAATTGTAACCACATGTGTTGCATTATTTCCAACAATATCCGTATAGTTTTCAGCAATGAAATTGCTATCAGAGTTGGTGTCATTATTATCTAAATCGCCGCTTAAAATAGTTGTGTTAGCTTGAATATTTCGTTGTGATAATTGTGTTTCATTGCCTGCAAATCCTCCATAAAGGCTCTTTCCATCAGGAATGAAAAATGTATTTGCTTTAGCTGTTGGATTATTGACGATTGCTATTGGTGATATTTTACTGGGTTTATAAATACCTTTTGCAACCCAAATTTCGGCGTTGCTACAACTTACTTCTAATGCAGATTCTAAATCAGTAAAAGCATCAGCCCATGTGCTGCCGTTGTTGTTGCCTGTTGCTGCTGCATTCACATAAATTCTTGCACTTAAATCAATTACAGTAATGCCAATAGCATTGCTTACAACTTTTGCAGATGAGGCGCAAGGCGCATTGCTGCTCATTTCACAAGTGATTGTATCGTTATTGTTTAAATTAATTGCTGTATAAAATGGTTGATTATTGCCGACAACATTTCCATTTTTTTTCCATTGAAACGTAGGCGCAGAGCCACCATTTACAGTAGTTGCTGTAAATGTAACCGAACCATTACACGACACAGAAGTTTGTGAAGCATCAATAGCAACTGCTGGGGAAGAAATTTTGTAAGCACCTAAATCAATTCCGTTGGATGATGTTCGGTTAATCCCAGTTAAATCATAAGTTGGTGAATTAGTAAGTGTTCCAATATTTTTTATTGGTGAACACAAAACTGGAATCAATCCATCATCGTTTGTTGCCCAAATATTATCAGCACCTTTGTAGTGAGATGAATCACTGAACAATGGATTATTACTGGTATTTCCAGTACCTACAAATCCATTTTGGATGGCACAATAATTAACTGTTGGTGCATTTCCCGAAATGAAAATTGAAGTAGAATTGTTGGGTTGATTATTCCATACGATGCAATTTTGAATACGACAAAAATCATTGTCTTTTGAAAAAATAGCAGCACCTTGTGCACTTGTGTTATTGTAAAAAGTACAATTACTAAAAAGGTTAGCAACCGCTCCCCACAAGTACATTGCACCACCCTCAAAAGTGCAAGTATTATCTGCTAACACACAATTATTCATTTTTAATGTTGATGAATATTCGAACAATGCACCACCTTTATTTTGAGCATAATTATTTGTAAGAACTAAATTTGAAAATGTATTATTACTGTAGTCAGCATAAATTGCACCACCTAAATTGGTAGAAAAATTATTTTGTAAAATACATTGATTGATAATAGCCGATGAATGAGTTGCAAAAATGGCAGCACCACCATCAAAATAAACTGTATTGCCTTGTAACGCAATGCTGAAACCCGAATTAGCCAATCCATTTTGAATAGTGAAGCCATCTAAAATAGCTGTACTATCATTTCCATTGCTCAAAACAATGTGGTAAGAATTATCATTGTTATTATTTGCAACACCAATATCGCCGCTTAAAATAGTGAGATTTATTTTTGGGTTTCGTTGTGATAAATAATTTTCTGTTCCATTAAAACCACCATAAACAGCCACTTTATTTTTCAATTCAAAAGTCAAAAATCTATCTGTTCCATTCGGCATATCAGTGGGTGGAAGTGTAGGTTTATAAGTGCCTTTTTTTACCCAAATTTGAGCACCATTGCATGCTACTGCTGCTGTGTTGATGGCGTATTGTAAATCTGTATAGGCATCTGCCCAAGTGGCTCCTGTACTCAATCCTGTGGCTGCTGAATCAACATAAATGATGCTTGATGATGGGCATTGATTTTCATAAGCACCTAAATCAATAATTGCTGCTTGCACACGAATTTTGTTGCGAATATCTGTTGCAGTTGCTACTGCATTATCACCTGCATCTTTGGCTGGTGAATTAAATTGCAATGTTAATCCATCATCATCTGTTGCCCAAATATTGTCTATCCCTTTAGGGTTTGAAGCATCAATAAATAATGGATTTGTAGTGTTGTTATTTGTACCCGATACTAGCACATCTTCTACTGATGTGTAGCTAATTGTAGGTACTTGCCCACTTGATGTAATACCTACTGATGTTGAATTTGGAACACCCCAAACCAAACAATTTGCAATAAAACTATTCGGACAATTAACTGAAAAAATACCCCATGCATCCGAATAAGAAATGTTATGATAAAAAGTACAATTGCTAATATAGCTTGCACAGCCAGCTTGGTAAATGCCACCACCACTTTGTCCAAAATTATTATAAAAAACACAGTTGCTGCAATTGAAATTGGATGCAACTGCATGAATACCGCCACCACCTGATGTGTTAGAACTGCTTAAATTATTATCAAAAATACAATTTGTGAAACCATTGCTTGAATGATTTAAGTATGCGCCAGCTCCTGTTGTTGAATTATTATTGGCAAAAATACATTGATTAAATTTTGCAGCGGAAAATCTAGCATACAAGCCAGCTCCATGTGATTTTATAACAACTTGACCATTGACAATAATGCTCCCAGATTGTTGCCCATAACCTGATTCGATATGAAATCCATCTAACACCGTAGTGCTATCATCACCTGATGAAATAATCACATGATTGCAAAAAGCTGTAGTTGAAAAAGTGCTAACATTGCCTGATAGCAGTGTGGTATTTAAAATTGCATTGCGCTGCGTTAAAACAGTTTCGTTACCTATAAATCCGCCATAAATTGCTACACCACTTTTTAACACAAAAGACAAATCAGATAAATTGCTTGTATTATTTCCATTCGGATAATCGGTTGGTTTATAAACACCTTGCGCCACCCAAATTTGTGAATTAGGAATTGCCGAATTAATTGCCATTTGCAATTGCGAAGCATCGTAAGCATTATTCCATGAAGAGCCATCGTGCAAACCACCACCCGAAGTGCTAACGTATTTTACTTGAGCAAAAAGTGTAGTTGAAAAACAAAAAAATATTGCTGCAAAAAATATCTTTTTTAAACTTTGAGCAATGTTAAAAAGTTTCGGAAAATTCATGCGAAATAAGTTGAAATGATTTTGAAAAAATGACGTTGCAAATTTTCAAAATAAAATCACTACACTCCTAATATTACAGGTGGACAAAAAGGGGACAAATAAAAAATGTATTAGTAATCAAATAGTTGCAATCAAATTTTCGATTTCAACTTCTTCATTTTCGGGCGAAATTTTTTTGCGTAATCGTTGTTTCGATTTTTTAATAGCGTCAATACTAATGCCTACCATGTTTGCCATTTCACGATTACTCAATTGTAATTTTATCAAACTGCACATTCGGGTTTCAGTTAAAGTTAGGTTCGGAAATTTTTCTTTTAAGTGAAAGAAAAATCCGCTGTGTACTTTCTCGAATAGTTGCCTAAAATTGTCCCAATCTTCATCCGTAAGAATTGTTGATTGTAGTAATTTTTCAAAATGTTCAACTCTTTCAGTTTGGATTAAATCAGCAGAAGTTGATTTTTTCAATGCTTCAATTTCGTTAGTAAATTGTTCAATCAGTTCATTTTTGTTACGCAGATTTTCAGTGAAATTTTGCAATTGAATAGCCGCATTCTTCAATTCAGTTTCAGCTACCAATTTTTCTGATTGCAGTAAGGCTTCTCGTTGTTTTGCAATTTCGTTTTCGGCTTTTGTTTTTAACCTACGTCGATTATACAATAACAAACTAATGAACATCAACAAGCATAAAATTAAAATGATGGCATTGCGTTTCAATTTTGCTTTGTCAGCATCGGCTTCTAATTTTCCAATTTCGCTTAAATGTTTTTCAGTTTCAATTCGCAGTTGAATATTGTTGAACGATTGCAATTCGGCGTTGCTATTCATACTATCTTGTAATTGCACAAATTTTTTATGCCATTGCAAAGCCGCTGCTGTATTACCTTTTCGCTCGTAATACAATGCCATCACTTCGGCTTTTCGCTTGCGGTCTTTCATCAAATTTTGATGCTGAAAACATTGATTTGATAATTGTAAATATCTATCGGCTTCTGAAAAATTATTTTCAACAATATTAATAGCTGCTAAATTTAAAGCACAAATAATTGCATTGCTCCATTCGTTATGTATGCAATTGCTCATATAGCCTTTTTGCAAAAAGGTTTTTGCTTTTGTGTAGTCATGCAATAAAAAATAGAAATTGCCAATAAATCCATTGCTTAATCCAATCCATGTAGAATCGTTGTTAGCGGCAGCTATTGCTAATGTTTGTTGTTCAAATTGCAAGGCTTTATCTAATTGATTTTTTTGCTTTGCAATAGCAGCCAAACTGTTGTTGGCTTGCATATTTACAAAACGGTCGTGCGTTTTGTAACGCAAACATGCATGAAAAAATGAATCGGCTTTTACTATATCGCCAGCCGAATAGTAAATGTTAGCTAAGTAAAATAGAAAATCATTGGGTGCTTTATCATAACCAATTTCTTTAAAAATATTGTTGGCTCTTAACAGATGCTCAAATGCCAAAGGATATTTTAGAAAGCTGTAATAATAGCGACCAATTTTAAAATTACAGATGCCTAAAACGATTGGTAAATTATTTTCATCCGCCATTTTTATTGCATCCAAATGTAATTGCGTAGTTGCTTTACTGTAGCCATTTGTTCGAGCATGATGGTCAGCTAACATACTAATGGCAAAGCATTCCAACGATTTGTCATGAAGTTGTTTTGCCATTTCAATCAATTCAAAAACAGATTGAAAAGCAAAAACTGAATCTTTTGTTCTTACTTGTTTGTCGTAAATTAATTGTGATTTTGTAATGCGTTGTTCGGGTGGTATTTTTTTTATTTCATCAAATACATTTGCCTTTAGCACTAAAGCAAATGATGAAAAAAATAAAACGATAAGCAGTTGGATAAAATATTTCAAACCTATTTTTTTGCAAGATTAATAATTATTGTAAAAAATATAAAATCTATCAAGAAACTTTACTTTGAAAGTTTGTGTATTGAAAAAATGGAATACAAAATTATTAGGCGGATAATATAATTTGTAAAACAGTAAATCCGCTATGGTAGAAGGTTTTGATGAGAAGTGGAGAATATCGGAATCGAACCGACGACCTCTTGCATGCCATGCAAGCGCTCTAGCCAACTGAGCTAATTCCCCTTAATTTTAAACAAGAACTTTATTTTGAACCAATGACTTTCCCGATTGTTATCGGGACGCTTTAGTCAACGGGGCTAATTTTTCATTTCCTCGGCAAATATAATTTCATTAACCATTCATTCAAATTATTTGTAATTGAATTTATACATTTGATGCATCTTAAAATGTTTTCAATAAATCGATATAAAGAAATTTTACTAATAGCACTGCCAA
>JBEEMV010000076.1:0-3426 GCA_041192505.1 Bacteroidota bacterium | reverse complement strand
TGTTGGTGGCGGTTACATGAATAGGTATTTCTTTACCTCTGCCATACATTACAAAATCGCTGCCCAGCACACTGCCCAAGCCCGATGATTGTAAAGTAGAGAATGGAATGCGGTACAAACCAGTGTTTACTACTTTTATTTTATGATACGTTTTTGAGTAATCAAATATCCATTCGTTGCCATACAAGGCTTGCCCATACATTACTTTATGACTTATTAAAATAATAAAAAGTAAAACGAGTAGTTTTTTTATCATACAAATATTTTTATGCTATTACTTAATTCAAACCCATTATTATTCATCAAAAAAAATGATTAATAGCTTCTGGTTTTGCCTATATCTAATTTTAATGAAAACACATGTGAGTACAATACATTGCCCACACTGCCCGGGCTGGTTAAAGCATAATCAATCGAAAAACCATTTAGCTTTAATCCTATACCCACATTAGGTTGTAGGGTGGTTATTTTTTTACCATTATCATCTGTTTGATGTTGTATATTATTTATGCCACCTCTTAAAAACACTATTTTTCGGTATCCCATTTCAACGCCTAATTTTGGATCGAAACTTACCACACCTGTTCTTACCAATACATTACGTTTGCCATCTGTAGTCATATCTAATCCTAATTCGGGCTGTATGGTAAACTTATCTTTATTCATACTAAATACATAGCCACCGCCTAATCGTAATTTGGGTAATGTTAATTCGGTTGAGCTGGTAGGAATTACATTGCCTGTGGCTGCTAACACGGCTTGGTCGGCATTTGAAAAATGAAACGACCATGCATTAAATGTTGATGTAGCATCTTGCAATACTATACCCAACAACCAATTTTGCTTGCGCATTTGAAATGATGCATCAAAACCAAAACCCCATGAATTGGCAAACGAACCCACCACCCTACGAATAATTTTTGCACTACCGCCTACTCTTGTGTAGTCATCATTATCTCTATAATTAGATGATTTTATTTCACGAGCATACGATGTAATAAAACCATAATCGGCTGCCGAAAAACTAGTTACATTATTATAATTTACACTACCATTAGCATCTATTAATTGCAATGTATTGGGTATATCATCTACCGCAAAACGAATTAAACCAATACCCAAATAACTTTTAGCAGCATAATTATCTTGTGCTAACGGAATAATAATACTACCAAAATCGTATTTAGCTATGCCTCCAAAATATTCACTATGCATAGCCGCCACCTGAAATTTATTATCTAACCCACACATACCTGCTGCATTCCAATACAATGAATTAGCATCGGCACTGCTTGCCACCTGTGCGCCGCCCATGCCCAAAGCCCTTGCACCTACGCCTATCGATAAAAATTCGTTGCTATATTTTCGTACACCAGCATACACTTTTGATTGCTGAAATAAGGCAATACAAAGCAGGGCTATTCCTAATTTTTTTTTCATAAACATTAAATAAAATTATAATTGTAAAATAACGGATTTTATAGAATTGATAGGTAAGTTGAATTACCTATTTATCTAATAGTTTTCAACTAGATTAACGGCTATTGTGGTAGGATTAGTACAAAACAAAGTTTTTAAATTTAGGATTAGTGCAACCTTGATATTATTATACTTCGTTTCACAACTATTTTTTAATAGTACATTCATTTCCAAAAAAACATCAACTATATTTGAACTTTGATAATTGAATAAAACAAAGCAACATGAAAGTTTCGGATGCAAAAGAGCAAATATTAAAACGAATAAGAAAAGGATTGAATCATAAAGTGCAGCAACCATTTCCAAATATTGATGGGCAAAGTAGCCTATATACAAATAATCATCAAAGTCTCGAAGTACAATTTGCTAAATCATTTACTGATTTAGGTGGTCATTTTGTATACTGCGATGATGTACCTGAATTTATAGTAAATTTCAAAAATCTTATTACTGAAAAAGGTTGGACCAATTTAATATGCTGGGAAGATGTGCTATTAAATTTATTTCAAAAAAATAATATTTCATCTATCTACAATACAAAAGAAGCACTTGCTATTGAACCCTGCGATGCAGGCATTACGGGCTGCGAATCTTTAGTGGCACGAACTGGCACTATTACATTAAGTTCGAAGCAACAAAGCGGAAGAGTATTAGGTATATATCCGCCAATACACATTGTTATTGCATTTTCAGGACAAGTAGTTAATGATTTAAAAGACTCGATAACAGCCATTAAAGAAAAATATCCTGAACAAATTCCATCCTTAATCAACTTTGCTACTGGCCCAAGTCGCACAGCCGATATTGAAAAAACATTGGTAGTAGGCGTACACGGCCCTAAGGAAGTATTTGTGTTTTTAATTGATGAAACAATTGAATAGCACAAAAAAATAGTTTTTATTAACTTATCAGAGTTAGGGAGTTATTAAATCTTTAATTTACTTTTGCAAAAATTTACAATCGAACTAATGAAGTTGGATATCAACAAAAAATATACACTTACCGATAAAGTAGAACAAGAACATATTGATTTTTATAATCACTTTGGATTTATTCATTATAAAAATTTTATCACTAAAGAACAGGTAGCTAAAGTGTGGCAATCAATCGAAGCAGCACATCATAAACTTATTGCCGAGCATACTGAAACGATTAATGGCATTCCTATCAAATTTGGATTTGATGAAAATGGAAATGAAATAATACATCGTTTGCCATTTACAAATGTGGTAGCCGAAGAAGTGAAAAAACTTTATGACGATTCAAGATTTGAATTGCTTAAAAAATTTATCCCCGATCATGAATCACGATTTGGTTTTAAAGAAAAAGATGGGGTGGTTACTAATTATTACATCAACACACCCAATAGCAATTTTAAGCAAATGGGTTGGCATACTGATGTAACAAGAGATGTGGCTATGGGAAAAAAAGTATTACCTATGATTAACGTAGGCATTTATTTAGATAACTCAACCGACGAAAACGGAGGTTTGCGAATTATTCCATGTTCGCAACATCAAGGCATGATGAGTATGTTATTTAAAAAAGTGCAATTTGTAAATACCAATCAAGATCCTAACGAAATATTATTACAAGCATCAGCTGGCGATTTGGCTTTGCATGATGGAAGGATGTGGCACAGAGTAGGAAAATCTGAACACATGGGTGCTAAAAGCCGCCGCCGTGTAATGTACGTTCCATTAATTTGTGGTGATATTGATGAACGAAATGAACATTCAAAAACACCGCTTTATCATAAGCTAAAAATATTTGCAAAACATAAATAAACAAATTTTTAAAAACCTTACTCCGAAAAATGTGGTAAGGTTTTTTTATTCTACTTCTTCTAAAAATACCATTCTTCTCTATTGGTAGAAGACTCCAGAGAAGATAAAGATGAGGTTCATTAATAAGCATTTTTTGAAGAAGTTTTTCATAACATAACAC
>JBEEMV010000075.1:0-8914 GCA_041192505.1 Bacteroidota bacterium | reverse complement strand
TAGCAAAATCTTCTGCTAATTTTTGATATTCCGCTTTTACTTCCGAAGTAAATTTTTCTTTTTCTTCACTCAATAAAGTAGTAGAAACATTCACACTTTTCGATGCATCCAACACATGAATCACCGCATGATTGTAGGCTGGTGCTACTTTTACAGCAGTATGCATTCGTGATGTGGTTGCACCACCAATCATCAATGGAATGGTAAAACCTTGACGTTGCATTTCGCTTGCTACATGCACCATTTCATCCAACGATGGTGTAATCAATCCGCTCAAACCAATGATGTCAACATTTTTTTCTTTCGCAGTTTGCAATATTTTTTCGGCATGCACCATCACACCCAAATCAATAATTTCATAGCCATTGCAGCCCAAAACCACACCCACTATGTTTTTGCCGATGTCGTGCACATCGCCTTTTACGGTTGCCAATAAAATTTTCTTTGCACCGCCTTGGTCAAAACTTGGGTTGTCTAATTTTTCTTGTTCGATAAATGGTGTGAGATAAGCCACCGATTTTTTCATCACTCTTGCACTCTTTACCACTTGCGGCAAAAACATTTTTCCGCTTCCAAATAAATCACCCACCACACTCATTCCAGCCATCAACGGACCTTCGATAACAAACAACGGGCGACCATATTTTTGTCGTGCTTCTTCGGTATCCACATCAATATATTCAATGATGCCATTCACCAACGAATGCGTCAAACGCTCTTCTACTGTGCCTTTTCGCCACGATTCATCACGAACTAAAACTTTTCCTTTGCTCTTAATTGTTTCAGCATGAGCTACTAATCTTTCTGTTGAATCGTCTCTTCTGTTCAACAAAACATCTTCTACCAATTCCAACAATGTTTTATCTACTTCATCGTAAACCTGTATCATTCCTGCGTTTACAATGCCCATGTCCATTCCAGCTTTGATGGCATGATACAAAAATGCCGAGTGAATTGCTTCTCTTACCGCATCATTTCCACGGAAAGAAAAAGACACATTGCTCACACCGCCACTAATTTTTGCCAACGGCATTTTTTGTTTAATTATTCTTGTAGCTTCAATAAAATTGATAGCGTAATTATTATGCTCCTCAATGCCCGTGGCTACTGCAAAAATGTTGGGGTCGAAGATGATGTCTTGCGGCGCAAAGCCAACTTGCTCGGTTAAAATTTTATACGCTCTTTCGCAAATCGAAACTTTTCTTTCAATCGTATCGGCTTGCCCTTGTTCGTCGAAAGCCATCACCACAACGGCTGCGCCGTACATCAAACACAATTCAGCTTCGTGAATAAATTTCGCTTCGCCTTCTTTCATTGAAATAGAATTCACAATGGCTTTGCCTTGAACACATTTCAATCCAGCTTCAATCACACTCCATTTGCTGCTGTCAATCATGATTGGCACTTTGCTAATGTTGGGTTCGCTGGCAATCAAATTTAAAAATCGTGTCATTGCCGCTTCGCCATCCAACATACCTTCGTCCATGTTCACATCAATTACTTGTGCACCATTTTCTACCTGCTGCAAAGCCACAGCCAGAGCCTCATCGTACTTATCTTCTTTTATTAATCGAGCAAACATTTTTGAACCAGTTACGTTGGTTCGTTCGCCAATGTTGATGAAATTAGTTTCTGGTCGAATCGTTAAAGGTTCGAGTCCAGCCAATGTGAGATATGGTTTGATGAAAGTCATTTTTAATTTACGATTTTATTTTTTTTATCTGAAAAATATTCAATAATAAAATGCCAAAGATTATGATTGAACAGAGTCGAAAAAGATACACAGCAAGTGTTTTAAGAAATGATTTTTGTTGAATGTTCATAATTAGTATTTCTATTTTTTCTTTTTAAATCCCTCAATCACAGTTCTCGGTTTTACTTCTTGTTGCAGCAATTTATTTAAGTAATCAAAAATGGTTTTCATTTTTCTATCGTGCGATGTAAACTTAAACTCCAACTGTTCCAATTTCAAATACAAGTCTTTATGTTCTAAAATAAATTCTTTCATTTTAGTAAATAATCTAATGATTTGAATATTTACTTCAATCGCTCTATCCGATTTCAAAACACTTGAAAGCATTGCTACGCCTTGTTCGGTGAAAGCGTAAGGAAGATATTTTGGAAACTGACCTCTTCCAGAAACTTCTAAGATCACAATTTGTGATCTTAAAGATTCCCATTCTTCTTTGGAAAGTTGGAACATAAAATCTTCTGGAAATCGTTTCAAATTTCGTTTTACAGATTGGTTTAAAATCATAGTTTTAACACCATACATTTCCGCCAAATCCCTATCCAACATCACTTTCTGACCACGAATAACAAAGATTCGTTCCAGAATTTGTGTGTCGGAAATAATTATTTCGGTAGATTTTAATTTCATTCTAAATTAATTTTCGTCAACTATTTTTGAGATTCCAAATTGGAATTTCAAAATCTCTAAGGTCACAATTTGTGTTCTTAAAGATTTAGGCTTGGCGAACTTTTAAAGTTCGCCAAGCCTTTTATTCTAAAATAATTTCAGGTAATTCTCTTGGCTTATACTTCTTCATGTGCTCCGCCATGTGTTTAATGTGGTCGGGCGAAGTACCGCAACAACCGCCAACAATATTTACCCAACCATTAGCCGCCCATTCATCAATAACAGCACACATCATTTCAGGTGTTTCATCATAACCGCCGAACGCATTTGGCAGACCAGCATTTGGATAACAACTCACATAACACGATGCAATATTGTTCAACTCTTCAATGTGTTGTCGCATGTCAGCCGCTCCCAAAGCACAATTCAGTCCAACAGAAAATGGTTTTGCATGAGCAATAGAAGTATAAAAAGCTTCTAAAGTTTGACCGCTTAATGTTCTACCACTGGCATCGGTGATAGTACCTGAAATCATTATCGGCAACTCAATTTGTTTGTCTTTAAAATATTTTTTGGTGGCAAAAATTGCAGCTTTTGCATTTAATGTATCAAAAATTGTTTCGATTAAAATAATGTCAACGCCGCCATCCACAAGGGCTTCCACTTGTTCGTAATAGGCTTGCATTACTTCATCAAAAGTTACAGCACGATAACCTGGATTGTTTACATCTGGCGAAAGTGAAAGTGTTCGGTTGGTTGGTCCAATTGCGCCAGCAGCAAAACGGGGCTTGTTTGGATTTTTTGCCGTGTACTCCAAAGCCGCAGCCTTGGCTAATTTCGCCGATTCAAAATTGATTTTGTAAACTTCTGATTGCAAATGATAATCGCCTTGTGCAATGGTAGTTCCGCTGAAAGTATTGGTTTCAATAATATCAGCACCAGCTTCTAAATATTCTTTGTGAATGGCTGAAATAATATCAGGTCGGGTGATGGACAACAAATCATTATTGCCTTTCAAATCGTGTTTTGAATCTTTGTAAACATCACCACGATAATCTGCTTCTTGCAAATTATACCGCTGAATCATAGTGCCCATAGCACCATCAATAATTAAAATGTTTTTTGAAATTGCAGCATGTAATGCCGCTGTAGTAGCAGTTTGCATGTTTATTAGTTTTTTTATGTTAGAAAAATAAAAATTGCTTTCAACGTAAACAATAAACAAATCCAATTGAAAGCGCTGCAAATGTACAATTGGAACTTCATATTAAAAAATTAAATTTATTTTAGATGAATGCATTGTAATTTTGAAAAAAGAAATTGACATGAAAACCGACATACAATCGAGAGCAGATATAGAATTACTGATCAATACATTTTATGATAAAGTGAAAAATGATGATGTGATTGGCTATATTTTCAATAATGTGGCTAATGTAAATTGGCAACATCATTTGCCCATCATGTATAATTTTTGGGAATTTAGTTTGCTCGAAACTTCCAGTTATAAAGGAAATTTAATTGATAAACATATTGGTTTGCACAAGCAGGAACCCTTAACAGCCGAGCATTTTAAACGTTGGCAATTATTATTTAATCAAACTTTGGATGAATTATTTGAAGGAGAAAATGTGGTAAAAGCAAAACAAAAAGTAGAGCTAATGAAAACATTAATGATGATAAAAATTGACCGCAGCGAACAAAAAGGATTTATACTATAAAACGATATTGCCTTCAATTTTTTGTTCAACAATAGTATTGATTAAGGCTTCATTAAATGGTGCGGCAATTCGTAAATAATTATCCGAATAGCCTTCTAACATGCCATTTTTATTTTCGTGCTCAAACAAAACTTTTCTTGTTGAGCCAATAAATTGCTCTTGAAAATAATTCATTTTTTTCAAACTCAAATTTCTTAAAGCTTGATTGCGTTGCTTACGAATATGCATGGGTACTGCATTTGGCAATTCAACGGCTAAAGTATTTGGGCGTTCGCTGTAAGTAAACACATGCAAATACGATACATCTAAATCATTCAAAAAATTATAAGTATCTAAAAAATCATCATCTGTTTCGCTAGGAAAACCAACGATCACATCAACGCCAATGCAAGCATGTGGCATGGTTTGTTTTATTTTTTCAACACGTTTAACATACAATTCATTTTGATAACGGCGACGCATCAACTTCAAAATTTTATTGCTACCGCTTTGTAATGGCACATGAAAATGAGGCATGAATTTTTTGCTTGTTGAAACAAATTCGATGATTTCATTTGTTAATAAATTAGGCTCAATGCTGCTAATTCTGTAGCGTTCAATGCCTTCTACTTTATCTAATTGTTGAATGAGTTGGAAAAAATCTTCTTCATTTGACCTCACTCCTTGCCCCTGTCCAACAGAGAGAGGTAAAGGTGCTTCGCTTTTATTTTTAAAATCGCCCAAATTTACACCCGTTAAAACAATTTCTTTTACGCCTAATGCCGCAATTTCATTTGCTTTTTTTACTGCATTTTCAATAGTGTCGCTTCGGCTTGCACCCCTTGCCATTGGTATGGTACAGAAGCTACAACTATAATCACAACCATCTTGTACTTTTAAAAACGAACGAGTTCTATCGCCAAAAGAATAAGAGGAATTAAAAATATTTACTTCATCAATATCACAACTATAAATGGTAGCTTTTTCTTTCTTCTCAAAATTTTTAAGATGCTGAACAATATTAAATTTTTCGGCAGCACCTAATACCATATCAACCCCTTCAATCTCTGCTATTTCGGTAGGTTTTAATTGTGCATAACAACCTGTAATTACCACAGCAGCATCGGGTGCTTTGCGTTGAATTTGGCGAACCAACATTCTACATTCTTTATCTGCATTTTCAGTTACGCTGCAAGTGTTGATTACATAAACATCAGCAAAGTCGGTAAAATCAACTTTTTTCATTCCTTCTTTCTCCATCATTCGTGATAATGTTGAAGTTTCAGAATAATTTAATTTACATCCTAAAGTATGAAAGGCGATGGTTTTCATGGGCAACAAAGATAATAGCTTAGCACCATTTAACCACTTCTAAAGGAAATGTTTTTCCGCTTCGAATATCATTTACAATAGCTCTTACACTATTTGGTGCCAATAATTCATCATCATTAAAATTATCAATTTCGGCTAATGAAACCCAGCGATGGGCTTTAATTTCATGATGCCAAAATTCATCTTGCTTAGAAATTTCTTTCGCAAAAAAAACATAACGAATCATATCCCATTTACCATAACTGATATATTTATACATGCCTAAAAGTGAGGTAAGTTCAACGGTGTAGCCTGTTTCTTCTATGCATTCACGAATGGCACAATCAAAAACCGATTCGTGTTTTTCGAATCTACCGCCTGGAAAATTCCACAGATTTTCGCTTTGCTTTTTTCCTTCTTGTACCATCAATATTTTTTCATCTTGCATTAAAATAACCGAGGCTGTAACTATGATTGAAGCAATGGGTTCCATTTGATATAAAATTATTTGTAACGAAAGTAAATAATTGACGTATAGCTTTTCTTACCACCTCAACAAAATATAATGAAAAAAAGTTTCTTGTTAGTTTTATGTAGCATGATAATTAATTTTGGTTTTGCTCAATCTTGGACAGCCGAACAATTATCAAAAAGCGCTACAGCTAAGGATATTGAGTGCTTAACGCAAGCCGAAAAAGATGCCATTATGTATATTAATTTGGCAAGAATGTTTCCTAAAGAATTTGTGAAATTTGAATTAGAAAATTATCAAGCACCCATAAAATTTGGAACGTACTTAAAAAATTCATCTTATAAAAAATCATTGATTACTGAATTGAATAAACAAAAATCAATGGCAGCATTAACGTTTGAAAATGTATTGTATGAAGATGCAAAATGTTTTGCTACCGAAATGGGCGACAGAGGCGAAATAGGTCATGCTCGAATAAAATGTAAGGAAAGTAATTATGCCGAATGTTGTTCGTATGGAATGGAAACAGGAAAAGATATTGCTATGCAATGGCTTATAGATCATGATGTACAAGGCGTTGGGCATAGGCTTAATTGTTTAGAGCCTACTTATACAAAAATAGGTTTGGCAATTCATACGCATAAAAAATGGCAAGTATGTGCAGTGGCTGAAATGAATTTTTAGTTTTGATATCATTGATAAACTTGTCTTTTTTTGAAATTTTATTTAAGTTTGTAGAAATAATACGAAAAATGAATAATCAATTTTCAAATGTTGTAGATGCTGTTTACAACTTGCCATTGGCTGATAGATTAGAATTAAAAAATCTTTTAGAGCACAATATTATTGAGGCTCGACGTGACGAAATTGCTAATACATTAAGCGAAGCAAAGGCAGAATACGGAGCCAAAAAAATGAAATTCAGTAATTCTATTACCGACTTAAAAAAGCAGTTGAAATGAAAGTTGCTTTTTCGGAAAATTTCAAAAAAACATTTGCAAAAAAAATTAAAAAAAATAAACCCCTTGAACAATTATTTTTTGAAAAAACTAGAGTTGTTCGTTACCGACCCATTTCATCCTAAATTAAAAACACACAAGCTTTCTGGAAGGTTAGATGGCTCGTGGAGTTTTACAGTTGATTTTGATTGCAGAGTAATTTTCTTTTTTACTGCCGACAAACCTACACAAGCAGTATTCTTTAATATTGGTTCGCATGATGAAGTGTATTGATAGAAAGATAGAGTAACCAAGAGGCATTCAATCATTTTATTGTGTATCACAAATCTTAAATACAATTATATTTCATCAGCAAGTTATCAAATTATTCAAACTTCATCATTCATAAACTCACTTGTAAAATGAAAATGAATATCAGGATTATTTTTTCTTTCAGTATCCAAATACCATTCACTTTAAGCTATTTTTTTTTAGAAAGTATCTCTATCACTTTCAATAATCTTTCATTTTCAATGTGGGCATTTTTCAATTCCATTTCTAAAAGTGAAATTGATTTTTTTAGAGCCTCTTCTGTTTTTGTTGATTCATTGATTACTTGATTATTGATAAAATTTTGATTATGAGGGGCTTTGTTTTCAAAGTGATTTACAAAATAATTTGAATCATTGAGGTTAATGATTTCTTCTTTAGTCATTTCTAGTATTTCACAAATTTTAGTGAAGTGTTGGTTATCAACATCAATAATCTTTTCAAGGTCTGAATATTGAGGCTGTTTTATGGCCAATTTTCCTGACATATATTCTTGTGAAAAGCCTTTCAAAGTCCTTATTTTTCTGATTTTTTCCCCGAGAGTTGACATTAGTTTGTTTTTTGAGTTATAATTTATATTATAAAGTATATCGTAAAAGTAAATCAAAATAAAATTTTGATGTCTTTTTTTGAGAACAATTTTCAATGAATTATTCCATAATCGTCCCTCAATAGAAATTGTCAAATGTAGTTGTGCTAAAAAAATAAATGATATCCTATTGCACATTATCTATCTGAAATTTTGATAACATTGAGTAATGCAACGATTATTTTATTTTTTGAAAATACTTTATTGTACCTGATATTTTCAATTGCAAAGCTTAAAATGAGCTTTTACAAACTTTCTCAAGCATTGAAATTTTCACAAGGTCAGCACTTGCCTTGAAAAATAACTTGTGTACTAAATTAATAAACAAACTAAAAAAATGAAAAAGATTATTTTTGGATTAGTGATTATTACTTGTTTCGGATGTATAACTTTTGTGGCTTGTAAGAAAGTCAGTTTGCCAAATAAAACTGTTTCTGCTTCAGAATCATCCCAACAGCTTGTATCTCAGCTTAAAAGTATAAACGTTATCAATACTATTCACAAGGGCGGTGCTAAACACAAATATCAAAAGGCTTTTGCAGATGTTGGTGGAGCTCTTGTTGGAGCCGTTGAATGGTCTTGGGCTGGTCCAATAGCTGCAACAATTGGTGGGGTTGTTACGGGTGGTTTAGCATCTGGGGCAGTTATGATTAAGAATCCTTCAAGCCCATCATATAATCAAACTTGGCAAGTAGATGCTTCATTTAATAACAACAATCCCTACGAGCAGGTTGGTATCAGACACAATAATTTGATGATTTATTTGATAAACAATAATGACGTTAATGCAAATACCTCAACTGAAGATATTATTTCAATCTCAAATTCATTTTTAAAAAACAATTATTACACTAATGAAAATTCAAATGAGTTTGATAATATCGCATACAGTTCAAATGTTTCAAGTACAAAAATAAATGAGATAATTGCTGATGGAAATAATTCAGATTGGGTTAATATTTACCATAATAAAATAAATGAGGCTTATAATTCATCCAAAATTTCTGAAAACACAAAAAATATATTAAACATTTTTTTAGACAATATTTTAGTATACAATCAAAATACAGAAGTTAGTTCCTATTGTAATCAATTCTTGGATTATATTAATTCAAGTCAAAATGTATTAAATGATTCTGAAAAAGCATTAATTTGCACGGAAGTTACTATAACAAAATACAGTTTCACTTTAAATAATTCAAATTAAAATATGTA
>JBEEMV010000074.1:0-11931 GCA_041192505.1 Bacteroidota bacterium | reverse complement strand
ATAATTGAATACTGATAATTGAATCGCAACCGACTGCATTAGCAATAGTATCTTTATATAATCCAGCAGCATTCACTATTTTGGCACTTGGTAAAGCATATGTTTGATTACTGCAAATACTGGCTACGATATTTTTTACGGGTAAATTATTTACCAATAAATGAACGCTATAAATAGTATCGCAGCTTGATGTTGATGGAATAGTATCTTGATAAATTCCAACTGAATTTATTTTTTTTCCGTTGTGCAATGTGAAATATTTATTGGCACAAATACTTACATTTTTATTTAAAAATTTGTAATTTATTACTGATAAATGAGTAGTAATTATAGAATCACAGCCTGTCATATTCATAACAGTATCTACATAAGTACCTGCCACAGTTTGCGGATAGCCATTGGGCAATTTAAAAGTATCGTTTTTACAAATAGTAATATTTTGCGAATACGAAGTATTTGAACATTGTGGTAATGGAATGCACGATGTATCGGGTATATATTTCCAAGTATCGTTTCTACCATGACCACCACAATCTAATCCAGTATATACATATAGCCTATTAGCATAATCTACTGCCATACAATGCAAATATTTACCTGGTATTCTAGTATTTGGACTAGGCACACCTATCGTGTTCTGTTGTACTATGCCATAATTTCCATTTTGATTGGCTGCATTATTAAATGTACCATTTAGCCATTTAAACTGATTGGTATTACTATCAAACAACCACAAATCATTATTACAGGTATTTCCTGCTGTATCTGTGCCACCAAATAAATAGGTAAGCTGTTTAAAATTGCCTACCAATTGTGCTCCTCTCCAATGATGCCTTGCTGCTGGCAAACCTACTTGACAATAAGCCACATAATTGCCTGTATCATTCAATTGATTGCTACCAGCAATCCAAGTCCATTGCAATGTTTTTAAATTAAATTTCCAAACATCATTATGATTCATACCACCAAATAAAAGCAAGTTATAAGCTGTATCTTGCGAAGCAGCATAACCATTACGAGCAGACGGAAGATTAGAATTGGAAGCTATGCCTAATGTGCCATAATTACCAATATCATTTGGTATTGTTGAGCCATTTATCCATGTCCATAAGCTGGTGGTTGGGTTATATTTCCATAGATCGTTGGCTACATCACCATTATTATTAATTATGCCACCAAATAAATAAAAATTGCCTTGCTTATCTACCCAATGTGTTATTGCGCCTTCTCTGCCGCCTGGGCTATTGCCTAGGGCTGCCGCACCCATTATGCCATACGTGGCTGCATGATTGGGTGTGCTATCGCCGCCTACCCACATCCACATATTTAAGGCTATATTATACTTCCACATATCGCTATGTAAGCCTGTGGTATCTTTGCCACCATATAGCCACATATCGCCTTGTGCATCTGTCCAAGTTAATGAGCCTTGCCTACCACTTGGGGTGCTATTTACACTAAACTGCCCTTTTACATTGTATTTGCTTGGTGGATAATTACCAATACCCAAAGGGTAAGGAGGTTGAGGATAGTAAGGCGTTTTTACACCTAACCAAACATTTACAATTGGATTAAATTTAACTACATAATTTCTATACTTTCTGCCACTAAAATCATAAGCACCTTCTAGAAATATTAACTTGCTTTGAGTCATCCTCCAATAGGCGCAATCAAAAGTGTATCTTAAATTATAATTTGGAAAAAATACATAATTAATGTAACCAGAAGAATCTAAGCCACCCGTTTGATGATACCAAAATTGATTCCCCCTAAGAAAAGTCCAAGTGCCACTACCTTGCGAATATACTTTTTGAAATGAAAAAAAAAATATAGCTATAAGTAATAGGAATAGTTTTAAGGTATGTGGAAATCTTCGCAAAATGTGGATAAATTTATTTACAAAATTGCTTGTTTTATAACAAAAAAAAAAAAAAACCTTTACTTTATTTACTAACAATTTAAACACCATTTTATTATGAAGAAAACAAATCGTACCACTGTACTGATTTTAATCAGTTGTTTAATCATGTGTAGCTTTGCCGTAAAAGCACAAACCCCACCCTTTTATGTTAATTGGGGCAGCGTACCCAATCCTGCATGGGCTCCTATTTGGAAATCGTGTAAGCCTGATAGCCGAACTAGTTTAAATTGTACAAATGTTGTAAATACGGGTTCGGATATTTTAGATAATGGAACTTATAGAGTTGAAGTATTTGTGAATGATGGTACAAATCCGCAATTAGTAGTAATTGATAATAATGCAATTCCTGCAACACAAGGAACACTGCCAACAACAGCAATTGACCCAGATGTAGTGATTATTAATGATGCCATTCATCATCCCTTAGATTTTTATATCCATGTGGTATATTATAATACCGCTACCAGCCAATATACCTTAGATATTTTTTATTTTACTCCTGGTTCTGGAGTAATACCAACTCCCATATTTAGCTACAATTTAATGTCTGCTCCATTTGGTTCGGGTGCAAATATAGATGTGGATGAATCGTATGAAAATGGGGTAATAACATTTGAAAGTAATGGCATTATTTATGGAAGTGTATGTGGCTTAAATACAACAGGCACTCCTGCACCAACTACACCATGTAATTTTGCAAAGGGTACCAAACCTGACTGTGCTATACATATGGGTGACATTGCATTATTTACTTATATTAATGGATTAACGAATACAATTGATGTATATCCTATTTCAACAGGTAATTTATCGGCATGTAATTTAGTACCAGTTTCAATTGTATCATTTCCTATGATAGGAACAGCTTTAGACAATCCAAGAATAGCCGCTGATCCAAACTCAACGGACTGGTCGGTAGTTTGGTGCGATTTACTTACCACTAATAATACGTATAGTATTTTTGGAAATACAGGTAATGGAACAGCAGCACCAAGTATTTCAAGTGGAGCAACTATTTATGAATATTCTAATTCATTTACTTGGCCAATTACGCCAACAACACCTGTAAATATGTCGCTTCACACGTTATTTGTAACCAATCCAACAGTAAGTTATAATAGAAATAGCGAAATTGAGGTTGGTTTTATATTTAGTGAAGACCCAGCATGTGCATTACCATCATGTATATCTACTGCATTAGGTGTAGTATGTAACTCTATCGGTCAACCAGTTTCTCCTTCTTGTTATCCAACAGGAACACCAATATTTCAATTTATTCCTTATGAAACAGCTGCAAATACTTGTGCCACCACACCAGCAATTAATTCTACTGGAGTTGAAATTTATGGTTATCAATCGGCACTGTCAATGGCTGGAAAAAATTCTGTTTTAAATGAATTTATGGCTGCCTATTTTGATAATGACCCAAAATGCAATCAAGAAATTGTTTATAAAGATGGTTATGATGCTACATCAGGTTTTCGCAAAGCCAAACCAAAACCAATTGCTTCTGCTACATCTACTATCATCAAATTAAATATTTCGCCCAATCCATTTACCGAAAATATTAAAATTACATCAACTAGTAATGATGCTGTTTGTAATTTAATAATTACAGATATTAGTGGCAGACAAATAGTAAATACTACAGGCAATATAGCAAACTTAAATACGGCTATAACTACTGCCAATGCTACACTTAATGCAGGTATTTATTTTATCAATATTAAAAATGATAGTGGTATATTATTGAATGAAAAAATAGTTAAGCAATAAAATAGTCGTCAGTTTAGTGTAAGTAGTATTAATTAAAAAGGCTTTCAGAAATTTCTGAAAGCCTTTTTAATTATTTGGTTATCATTCATTTTCGCTACTTTCCTTCTTCTCTTTTCCAATGAATACTGAATTTTAGACGTATAGTGAAGATTGGTATTTTTCGGTAAGCTAAAATAACTAAACCATTACCTAAACAAATTTGGATTTTTTTCGAGCTTAGTAATTTTTGTAATAGGATGAATTTCCCAAGCGGTTGCTCTCCAGTTTCGAGTATTGTTGGGGTTAGTATTTTGGGCTTGGGTTTCGTGTTCTTTATCAAACATAAGCCAGCCTTCTATTTCAACAAATCTTCCCAAATAATCATCTCTTAATGCTCGTGTGCTCCAGTTTATACCTTTGCTTTTCATCAGCTTTCGCATACGGGGCGTTACTTCTACTATCAATCTTTTAATTTTATCATTGCTATTAGGGTTTAGCAATATTTCAATATGTGTATCCCTATCATCCATATTTTTGCTTTTACAATTACAAGTTTCAACGCCACCTGGTTTTACATTGGCTACATAACCCTGTATTCGGGCTGCATTGGTAGATTGCCATCTATCTTTATCATCGCCTTCGGCAAGCATATTTGATAAAGAAATATGGGTATCAAAATCGGTTGAAATAGGAAAGGCTGTTCGATTTTTTAAAATATTTAATGCCTTTACTTCTTCAGATTTAGCGCTGCCTTCAAGCGGACATTCCGATTCTTCATCTTCTGTATTTAAAACCGATAATGATGTTTGAGCAGTTTGTTTTTCAAGCGTAGGCTGATGATTTTGAAAATAAAACCATGTAGCTAATAAACCAATAACAATAAGCAACAGCAAAAAATATTTCATTTTCAAAAGTAGTAAAATGGTAATACATTTACGTTTCAAAAAAAACAATACTCATGAAAAAATATATAACAAGCGGCATTTTATTTTTTAGCATTATGGCCTTATGTAGCTGCCATATTATTACCACTGGTAAAAATGGTAATGGCAATGTGATAAAGCAAACCCGAAGCATTGGCGCATTTAATAAATTAAAAATTGATGGGGTTTTTAAAGTGTTTATTAACCAAGGCGATACCGAAAATGTGGTGGTTGAGGCAGATGATAATTTGATTGGATTAATTGAAAGTAATGTGGCAAATAATGAATTGGAACTAAACATTAAAAAAGATAGCAGCATTGGTAAATCTACCAAACTGAATATTTATGTAACCATAAAAGATTTACAACAAATGAATATTGTAGGCGTAAATGGTGTAAGCAGCAATGCATTAAATGTAAACCACTTGCAATTAAATATTGATGGTGTGGGTAGCACCGATTTAAACATACATTGCAAAACAATACATGCTAATTTATCGGGCGTAGGCAATTTAAAATTAATTGGCGAAGCCGATAGTGCAACTATTGAAAACAGTGGTGTAGGCAGTTTATACGCTGCTAAATTTATTACCCAAAAACTGCATATTACTAATAGTGGTGTGGGCAATGCCGAAGTAAATGCCGAACAAGAAATAAGCATTAACAACAGCGGCGTAGGTAATGTAAAACATAATGGAAAAGCCATTGTTAGCAAAATAAAAAATGATGGTGTAGGAAAGGTGGTGAAGGAGTAGGTTGGGATTTTGATTTGCTGCACCGAGTTTGTATTTAGTAACCACCTGCTTTAGCTGGTGGAATAAAACAACACACAACACTCTTCCACACTAGTTGAAAAGTTTGGCTATTGATATTGATAAAATGTAACGTAGTTTGCAACATAAATTTTTAAACACATGAGTAATTCAATTACTGAATTAGAAAAAATAGCTTCGCAAGTTCGCCGTGATATATTGCGCCAAGTACATGGCGCTAAAAGTGGGCATCCAGGCGGTTCGTTGGGCTGTACAGATGTATTAACAGCCTTATATTTTAAGGTAATGAATCATAACACAGCCTTTGCCATGAATGGCGCTAACGAAGATTTATTCTTTTTAAGCAATGGTCATATATCGCCAGTAATGTATAGCATATTAGCCCGTGCTGGCTATTTTGCAGTAAGCGAATTAAGCACTTTTCGTAAATTAAATACTCGTTTGCAAGGGCATCCTACTACGCATGATAATTTGCCAGGCATTCGTATTGCCAGTGGTTCGTTGGGGCAAGGCATGAGTGTGGCATCTGGTGCGGCATACAGCAAAAAATTAAATAAAGATAATGCCGTAGTGTTTAGCCTACATGGCGATGGCGAACTACAAGAAGGACAAATTTGGGAAGCGGCACAATTTGCGGCTCATCATAAATTAGATAATTTAATATCGATTGTAGATTGGAATAAATTACAAATAGATGGCCCTACCGAACAGGTAATGGCTAATGGCGATTTGAAAGCAAAATTTGAAGCCTTTGGCTGGCAGGTATGCACCATGAATGGCAATGATATGGCTGATGTGGTAGCTACTTTAGAAAAATGTAAAGCCAACATAGGCAGCGGCAAACCGCAAATGATTTTGATGACTACCAAAATGGGTTTTGGTGTAGATTTTATGATGGGCGATCATCATTGGCATGGCGTAGCACCAAACGATGAACAATTGGCCACTGCTTTATCGCAATTAGAAGAAACATTGGGCGATTATTAATTTTTGAAAATAAAATGAAGTGAAAAAGCTACCATGATTAGGTAGCTTTTTTTTATGGCGAAAATGTGTACTTAATCAATAATAACAAACAATTTTTTTGTTCTATTGCATAATTCGAGAAAGTATTGCCACAAATCCTAATACGCTTTCCTTGGCAATAAATTAGCTTCTTCCATTCGTTTTTGCATAGGTAATCGAGCTACGGAAATGGTATCGTTTAAATATTTTTCAATCATCAAACTAGCAATTGGTGCAGCCCAATCATTACCAAATCCAGCATTTTCTACAATAGCACAAATAGCAATTTTAGGTTTTACTTTTGGGGCAAATGCACCAAACAAACTATGATCTTTGCCATGCGGATTTTGAGCTGTACCCGTTTTACCACAAATAGGAATACCTGTAACACGGGCATTGCTGGCCGTTCCCATCGTTACCACACCTTCCATTCCATCAATAATTTGTTCAAACCAATATTGATCAACCATGGTACGATGTTTAATTCTAAATCTATTTAATACAGAATCATTAGTAGCCATAAATTTTTTAGCTACATGCGGCGTATAATAAAATCCACGATTGGCAATACAAGCAAACTCGTTTGCAATTTGCAAAGGTGTAGCCAACACTTCGCCCTGCCCAATGCCTAATGAAAGGATGGCTGATGAATGCCAATTAGTACCCTTATGCATTTTGTTGTAATATTTTGCATCGGGTATTAAGCATCCTTTTTCTGATGGCAAATCAATTCCCAGTTTATGTCCAAACCCAAATGAGCACATCATATCGTGCCATACATCCATTCCTTCTTGCACATTTTTTCCAATTTTATTATTATCAACAGTAAGCCTAAATGCTTGGCAGAAATATGCATTGCAACTATTTAAAATGGCTTGCGAAATATTGCCTGCCGATGGATGTTGATGACATTTTACTGTAAGATTTCCTAAATGATAACCACGAGAACATGGATAGCCAAACTGTGGCGTAATGCTTCCTGTTTGCATGGCTACCAAACCAACCATTAATTTAAAAGTACTGCCAGGCGGATAGTTAGCCATCAATGGGCGATTCAATAATGGCTTCATCGAATCTAAATAAAGCATTTTGTAATTCTTACCTCGTTCACGGCTATTCAACAAATTTGGGTCGTAGGTGGGGCTGCTAATCATGGCTAATATTTCGCCAGTTTCGGGTTCAATAGCTACCACACTTCCAATTTTATTTTTCATTAATTTTTCACCATACTCTTGCAATTCAATATCAATACTTAAGGTAAGATTTTCGCCCTCAACTGCTAAGGTATCTTCTGCGCCATTATTAAAGCTGCCTTGCTCACGATTGTGTACATCAACCAATACTAATCTTGAACCACGAATACCTCTAAGCTGTTCCTCATATTGTTGTTCAATACCACTCATGCCAATATAGTCGCCACTTCTATAATATTTATTTTTCTTTAAAATTTTATCATCTACTTCGCTTATATAACCTAGCATGTGGGCAGCACAATTATGCAAGTAGCTTCTTACCGTTCGTATTTGCGAATAAAAACCAGGAAAGTTGAACATGTTTTCTTCAAATCTTGAATAAACACGTTGAGGCAATTGTTTTAAAAATACTGAAGGTTTATAGGGTGTTTGATAGGCTTTTTTTAAATTTATTTGTAAAGTATTTTTATCAATTTCTAATAATTCGCAAAACAATGTAGTGTCAAATTTTTTTAATTCACGGGGTATAATCATTAAATCGTATAATGCTTGATTGCATACTATCAGCTTGCCTTTGCGGTCATACATTGAACCACGGGAAGCATAGTTAGTAATTTTGCGCAGCGCATTTTCATCGGCTAAATGCTTATAGGTTTTATCAATTATTTGTAGATAAAATAATCGAAGCAAAAACAAGGCAATTACACCAATAAAAATGTATTGAAAAACGGCTTTACGAGATGAGTTGATATCCATTATAAAATTAGCGATGCAAAGCTATGTTGAAATTTTATTATCACACCAAAAATTTCCGTTCTTTGTGCTATCAATTAAAAAAATAATTAAAGATGAATCAAGCTGCATTAATAAAAGAATGTTTTTTCAACTTTGCCAGAAGTGGCGGCAAAGGCGGACAAAACGTAAACAAAGTTTCATCAAAAGCCGAATTGTATTTTGATGTATTATCGAGCCGAGTATTAACCGATGCCGAAAAGCAATTGGTATTTAAAAAAGCTGCCGCCAAAATAAATGCTGAAGGCTTATTGCAAGTAACATCCGAAACCGATAGGTCGCAATTGGGTAATAGACAAAAAGCACAGCAAAAATTTATTAAAGTAATTCAAGCTGCCTTAAAGCCCGAAGTACAACGTGTTAAAACCGTTGCCCCTGCTGTGGAAAACGAAAAACGTATACAGATAAAAAAAGGAACTTCTGAAAAAAAATTCTCGAGAAGAAGAGTTAGAAACGCTGAATAAAAATAAATAAACCAAAGCAAAATGATTGATAGAACCATCGCTCCCAAAATACAGGCCATTCCAAAAATTAAATTACCCGAATTAGGCAAAACAAAATTTGCCAACGGACTAGAAGTATATTATTTGCATTTAGCCAATACACCTGTGATGGATATTAGCTTGCATTTTAAAGCTGGTACAATTTATCATCCACAACAATTAATTGCATCGTATGCCAATAGGCAATTGCAAGAAGGCACATCAAAAATGAACGCCGTACAGATAGCCGACCATTTTGATTTTTATGGCGCCAATCTTCGTACTGTGGCTGACTACGACAATGCAACTGTTGGTTTTTCAAGTTTAAAAAAACATGTTGTTGCATTATTGCCTGCCATGATGGATATGATTTGCGAACCCACTTTTGATGAAAAAGAATTGAAAACAAATTTGCACCGAGGCAAACAAAACTTAAAACAAAATTTAGAAAAACCTGATTTTTTAAACAAACAAATTTTTCGTGAAGCATTGTATGGCAGCCAACATCCATACGGTTCAATAGTAATTGAAAGCGATTACGATAAAGTTTCAACAGCCGATTTAAAATCATTTCATAAACAATATTATTCGCCCAATAATGCATTTTTATTTATTGCTGGTAGTATTGATGATACCTTATTACAAGCTATCGAAAAAACTGTGGGCACTACCAATTGGAAACAAAATACAATAGCCGAAACTACCTTTGCAGCAGCCTTACCAAATGATGAAAAAAAGATTTATGTAGAAAATGCTGATGCCGTGCAAAGTTGCATCCGTATTGGTATGCATAGCATTGATAGAAAACATAAAGACTCGAATATTTTACGAGTTACTAATACCATTTTGGGTGGTTATTTTGGTAGCCGATTGATGAATAATATTAGAGAAGACAAGGGCTTTACTTATGGCATTCATTCGGGTATTAGGTTTGATAAATTAGGCAGCATGATGGTAATAAAAACTGAAGTGGGCAAAGAAGTTTGTAAAGATGCTATTACAGAAATTTACAAAGAAATTGAGTTGATGAAAAAAACAAAACCCAAAAAAGATGAATTGGAAAAAGTGAAAAATTATATGTTGGGCAGTTATTTAGAAGATGTAGGAAACATCTTTCAAATGGCATCGGTTTTTACAAGTTATTTGCAAATGGGTTTAAGCATAGATGATTATTATGAAACCATTGCATCCATCCGCAATGCCACAGCCGATGAGGTGTTGGCTTGTGCTCAAACTTATTTTGATACCAATAAAATGTATGAAGTAGTAGTAGGATAATTTTAAAATAATATTTTTTGCAAAACAAATTTCAGGCATATAAACAATTGGCTCGTAATATTTCGATAGTTGAAAATGAACTATCGGGCTATGAAGAATTGCTTGAAAATTTGAAAACAAAATCAACTCCAGTTGTAGGCATTACAGGCGCTCCAGGCGCAGGCAAAAGTACATTAACCAATGCTTTGGTAAGAGAATATGTAAAGCAAAACAAACGTGTTGCAATTTTAGCTATCGACCCATCGTCGCCTTTTAATTTTGGTTCGCTATTGGGCGATAGAGTAAGAATGGCTGAGCATTTTAATTCTGAAAATGTATTTATTCGTTCGTTGGCTAGCCGAGGTTCTTTAGGTGGATTATGCGAAAAAATATTAGAAATATGTGATGTAGTAAAAGCTGCCAATTTTGATTTGATAATTGTAGAAACTGTTGGTGTAGGGCAAAGCGAAGTTGAAATTGCAGGCTTGGCAGATATTACCATTGTGGCACTAACACCTGCCGCAGGCGATGAAGTGCAAAACATGAAAGCCGGATTGATGGAAGTAGCAGATATTTTTGTGGTAAACAAAAGTGATATGCCCAATGCCGAAGGCTTTATAAAAAACCTTGAACTATTGATTCACGAACGATTTCATCGCAATTGGCAAATACCTGTAGTAAAAACTATTGCTACCGAAAATGTAGGAATAGTAGAATTGCAACAAGTAATTGAACAATATTTTAACGAACAACATAGCCAAGATAAAAAACTACAACTACTTACCGATAAGGCTTTACGATTAATTCAGCAAAGAAGAATGAAAGGATTTGATAAACAATCTTTGAAAAAAACATTACAAGAAAATCATCTACATCCCGATTTTAATTTTTATAAATTGATTAAAGAACTTGCTTAAGGCATTAACTTTTTTCCTTGATGAAAAAAGTTACAAAAAAATCAAGGCTCTATTATTTTTTTGTAAAAATCTAATCCAACGAATTTCTGCAAGCGTAATAAGGCTGGGTTGATTTCTATATTTAAATAAAACTTTGTTGCCAGCTGTATTGCGCTTTACGCAATGCCTTACTCAATTCATTGAATTGATTTTTATGAAAAAAATAATAATGCCCTCAATAAATGACCTTATAAAAATGGCGTTGAAAAAAATCGAGTACAAGGCTAAAGAACGCAATTTTGAATTGGTCGAATTTAAGAACGAGATACTTATAACTTATAGCTTAAAACTTATAACTCTCTTTTATTCTTTCACAAACTTCCCATTCAACACATTACCATTGATATCAGTGGCTTTGATGAAGTAAATGCCTGAAGGCAAATATTCAGTCGTAAGTCGAAAGTCGTTAGTATTTAGTTTTTCTATTGTTACATGTTGATGTTGGCCAAGTAGATTGTTTACTTCAATTGTATTTACTGATGACAAATGACTGATGACTATTGACTGCGAAGCTGGATTGGGATAAATTTTTAACGTATGCGAAATCACTTTTTGAAAACCAACATTACAACTTGTAACAGAATCAATTTGATTATTGTATGATGTGTCAATATTGTTATAAGAAGCTACTTTATACCAATATGAAGTATTAGCTAAAGCTGAAGTATCAATATATTGTGTAGAATTAAATGGTAATGTATCTAAAGTTTGATAAGTGCCATTGGCTGAAGAACTTCGATAAACAATATACCCATATTCAACATGACTATTATCCTTCCAATTAACTACGATGCTTCCATTGTTGCAATTTGCTTTTACTTCGGTTGGTAGTATTGGACTAATTAATGAAACATTTGAATCACACGGTGTTCCA
>JBEEMV010000073.1:0-3017 GCA_041192505.1 Bacteroidota bacterium | reverse complement strand
AAAAGGCAGAATAGCAGCTCCCATCATATTTCCAGCAATATCTGTTACATTATTAATTGATAAATTATAATTTTTATTTTGAAATGAATTTAAAAATTGAAGATGAACTAATGATGTGTTATTTGCATCTCGAATGGCTGTAACTGCACCACCAATACTATTATCAACTGAATAATTAGCTACATTTTGTGATGAACTTAGTTGTACTGATTCATCAAAAACCACATCAATATGTGTGGCATCAATCAATAAAATTTGTTGAACAGTTGGTGGCGTTACATCCACAATATATTTACCTACATACACATCATCAAAATAAAATTTATCGCTTCGGGTTGAGCTATAAATACAGTTAAATCCAAAATAGGAAGTTGATGTATAAGTGTTATCAAACACGGTAAACTCTTGTACAAAATCATTGTTTCCCAATGTATCGCACCACACAATAAAATTACCAACTAAATCTCGGCGTACTTTAATTCGTAATGAATTGGTGGCTTTACCACAATGACCTTTTACACCACCAGCAATTTTAGTTTTTATTAGTCCAGTTTGCTTAAAAAATTCAATAGAATCAACACTTCCTGTAGTTCCCATTTGTATAAAATAACCATTCAAATTCGATTTTAAATTTTGTTGATTGCTCATCAAATAAACTCGTAACTGATTAGATGTACTGGGTGAAAAATCGAGCTTTGTAAAAAATTGCCATTCGGTTGTATCCAACATTGTGTTGCTGGTAGCAATAAAAGCAGTATCACTAATAGTTGGTGCATTTAGTTGCAATTGCGATAAAGCATTTACATCAAACTTGGCTGTATCGCCTATCCACGATGGATTTGCGGTAAAATTACCATCCGTAAATTTATCGCTTATTTGTGCTTCAGAATTTTTTACCATGAAAAAAAAGAAGCCAATTAGAAGTAAATGTTTTAATTTCATTGATGAAAAGTACAAAACCTTATTAAAATAAAAAAACAGGTAGCAAAAATGCTCCTGTTTTTTTAAAGTTTAAATAGTTTTTTCCAGTTTGCAAATGCTCTATCATCATTTGCTGATGGTTAAAAAAAGGGATAGTTAAAAATGAATTCGGTTAATTAAAAAGTTTTCATAGTTTTAAATTTTCCGATTTCATGATACAAAGATTCATTAAAATACAACTGATTACAAGTACAAAAAAACGACCTTCTACTTACCCATATTTATCGAAAATCAAAAAGCCCCAATATGAAATCATACTGGGGCTTTTTGATAAAATATTCTAATAAGTTTCACAAAAAAATCATTTCATTTTTTAATTATTATAGAAGCTGTATAATTTTTTTATACAAATCTGTAGGGTTAAATGGCTTACTTAAATAATCATTCATGCCATCTTTCAACAATTTTTCTTTATCATTTTCCATAGCAACTGCTGTAAGTGCAATAATAGGAATAGATTGTAATGAAATATCCTGATGTTCTCGAATTGCCTTCGTAGTAGCTATTCCATCCATTACTGGCATTTGAATATCCATTAATATTAAATCATAATTCGAATTTGAATTTAATTTTTCTAATGCTATTTTACCATTCTCGGCAGTATCAACAATCGCATTCCATTTTGCTAGAAATTTTGTAGCTATTAGTTGATTAAAAGGATTGTCTTCTACCAATAAAATTCTTTTACCTGCAATTTTTGTATCACTGTAATCATTAAAATTAATAATTGGCAAAAGCTTTTCGAACGAAACAATAAAATCAATATCAAAATAAAAAGTTGTGCCTTTACCTAAATCGCTATCAATAAAAATTTTACTATTATGTAATTCAACTAATCGTTTTGTAATAGTTAAGCCTAATCCTGTACCGCCATATTTTCTGGTAGTATCTGAATTTGCTTGCGAAAAACTATCAAATATTGATTGGTGCTTTTCCATAGGAATTCCAATTCCACTATCGGCAATTTCAAATCGAATTTTTACAGATCCATTTAATTGTTGAATTGCTCTTATGGATATATCTACAAAACCAATTTCAGTAAATTTAATAGCATTTGATACTAAATTATTTAGTATTTGCGAAATACGGGTAGGATCGCCAAGTAGTTGATGTGGAATACTTTCATCCACTATTAAATTAATTTTTATTCCTTTTTCATCAGCTTTAAATTGATAACTATTTTTTAAATTATTTACCATAATAGGTAAATCAAAAGTTATTTTTTCAAGATTTACTTTGCCTGATTCAATTTTACTAAAATCTAAAATATCATTTACTAACATCAATAAATTTTCAGCAGCAAACTTCAAAGTATTTAGTTCCTGAATTTGATTATCTCTGGGATTGTCCATCAATAATATATTCGTCATGCCAATTACTGCATTTAGTGGCGTTCTTACCTCATGGCTCATTATACTGGCAAATTGTTGTTTTTCTAAAGCGGCTTCTTCGGCTTTTTCTTTAGCACCCATCAATTCTTGTTGCTTTTTTCTAATTAAATTTCTGTTTAAAATCTCACTGGTAATATCTTCACAAACAATTAAATATACCGATTTGCCATGGCGGCTTTTGGCTAATCTTGCCGTTTCTTTTACCCAAATTATTTCGCCAGTTTTTTTTACTTTTCTAATTTCCCATTGCAAAAAATCGTTGGATGAATATTTAAGCAATTCTAAATTCTTCATTGCCTTTTTAGCGTCTTCGGTATAAAATACTTTTGATACATGATGGCCTACAATTTCATCTTTAGTGTAGCCAAAATAATCTATCCCAAATTGATTGATGGAAATGATAAATCCATTTTCATCTAAAGTAAAATAAATAGTAGGATTGCTATCAAACAATAATTTAAATTTTTCTTCGCTATCCTTTAATGCAGCATCTTTCATCCAATCATCAGTTATATCACGAAAAGTGCCATTAAAATTTTTATTATTTTTTTGATACGAAGTAGGATTACCAATTATCTCAACATATTTATAACTACCATCATCAAAGCATAAATGATTAATGATTTTGAAGGATTGATTTTTAGA
>JBEEMV010000072.1:0-13760 GCA_041192505.1 Bacteroidota bacterium | reverse complement strand
AAACCTAATCCATCATTTCCATCTGGCAATTCACCAAAATATTTTGGATTTTCGTTTTTGGAATTTGCAATTTGCAATTTGGAATTTGCAATATACTTTTCACATTCTTGGTCAATGGCAGCATTCATAAAAAACGCCAACAACATCGGTGCAGGCCCGTTAATGGTCATGCTCACCGAAGTTTTTGGGTCACACAAATCGAAACCGCTATACAATTTTTTTGCATCATCAACTGATGCAATGCTCACACCGCTGTTGCCAATTTTTCCATAAATATCTGGTCTGATTGCTGGGTCTTCGCCATACAACGTAACACTGTCAAATGCAGTGCTCAAGCGTTTTGCAGGCTGACCTAATGAAACATAATGAAATCGTTTGTTGGTTCTTTCGGGGCCGCCTTCACCGGCAAACATTCGTGTAGGGTCTTCGCCTTGCCGCTTCAATTCAAACACACCAGCTGTGTATGGAAATTCGCCTGGCACATTTTCTTGCAATTGCCAACGCAAAATATCGCCCCAATCATTGTATTTCGGCAACACCACTTTTTTGATTTTTGTTCCACTCAATGACGTAGAAGTAAGCGGTTGCTTAATCACTTTATCACGAACTTTGTATTCGTAAAATTCAGCATTGTAAATGGTTTTCAGCTTCTCCCAATTATCCAACAATGCTTTGTTATCAATATTTAATTTGCGTCCGAGTTTTTCGTATTCGGCTTTTAATTCTTCGATTAATGTTGCCATATTGTTTGTTTAAATATTTTCAAATTGATTATTTCTGAACTCATCAATCCAACTTTTTAAAATTGTGATTGACGGAGCATTTTCATTTTTTAATTTTTTGATGAAACGAGTAAATTCAGTGCTTTTGTGAATTTCTTGTTTTTTCGTGATATTTTTTAACCCATCTAAATCACTACTTAAATCATAGTCTAATAAATTAATTTGTATTGCTTGTGCATCATTTAATAAAAACCTTTCCATTGCAGGTTTTATAAAAACCAAATAGTGTTTTCGACTGTGATGCTTCTTTAGAGCTATATTTTCATTGCTCGAAATTGTAATGTTGAATTGGGAGAAATATTCAGGTTGTTTTTTATCATTGTCAACAATTCCAAAAGCAAAATCGTCAGTTAATTTTTCAATCATTACTCTGGCAACATTACTGTTGTTTTTTTGATGATTAAATGACGCATTGTTACCTCCCAAAATATTGGCAACTCTTGTGTCAACAAAGCATTCAGCTATTATGCACTTATCATTTACCATCTAAATAAGAGTTTAGGTTGTAAAAAATATCAACTCCATAATTCAACAATTCGCTTAATTGTTCCGAAGTCATTTTCTTTGCATAAGTCTGATAATCTTTATAACCACATAAGAATACTGATACGTCATCCATTGGAGCGTTCTCAATTATATCATTCAATAAATAAGGGCTGTGGGTTGCAATAAAAAATTGATTGTTTGTGGACTTCACGATTTCTTCTGCCAACATGCTTACATAAATAGGAAATGAGTGTACTTCTGGCTCTTCCAAAACTAAAATGGAATTACTGTTTGATTTAATTGCTGCCATATAAAACAACATGCGTTGAAATGTATCGGCTGTTAATGAATAAGGGAACGGAACTTTTATACGTTTTACAATTTTTGCTGGTTCAAATTCAAGTTTTTCATCGTTGAATAAAAAATCTAGTTTTTGTCTTTCAAAAAAATCAATAGCAAAGTCGCTAATTGCTTCATTGTATCTAACAATTCTATAAAGGTTGTCCCCATTTGGAGTTAGAAATCGAGGAAATTGATTTTGGGTTGGAATGTTTTTTACAAAATGATATTTTTTGATTGGATTATTTGAATTTAACGAAAGATTGTACTGATGAAGTTGCCCTTCGGAAGAAAGCGAAAAGTACAATTGCTCAAACGGTGAAATAGATGAATTGTCTAACAACGTACTAAAATTTGTTCGTTGCAAATCTTCAAACCTAAATTGCATTGCTTGAAGATTTCCAGCAAATGGTTCTTCAAATATTTCTTTTACCCAACTTTGAAAACCAACAAAAAATTCAGCGGAATTGATATTATTAGGTTGGTATCTCACCAAAGCAAATGACTTATCAGTTTCTACAACAATTTTTTGTTGAACGTCCATGTCGTAAAAAATATTTCTTATTGATTCATACCTAATAAATTCATTCAAGAATTTTTTATTTAGCTGTTGATTAAGGCTAGAATATAGGGGCGATAACAAAGCCAACGCTTCCAAAATATTACTCTTTCCAACATTTGGCTCACCAATAAAAATATTGATTCTGCTACATTCTAAATCCATATTTTTTATGGATTTAAAATTTTCGATGTGCAGATTTTTAATTTGATTTTCCATCTTTTTTAATTTATTTTTTTGATTCAATTACGCAACAGCTTGTTGCGTAATTTGATTTTACTTATTTTCAATTTTGCAACAGGCTGTTGCAAAATTGATTTTTGCCAGTTGAATATTTTGCTTCAACTCAGCAACCCAATTTGAATATTTATTTTTTGCTGCTTTCATAATGTTGAATCGTTCCATTTAACTGGTACATGGTTGTAGCAATTTTACTTTGCTCATCAGCCCACGAATCATACTGTTCAATTATTTCAGCTATCTCCGCCAAATATCTCACTCTTGCTGGTGGAATAATTTGCGATTTAGTTGCCGTGTTTTTTTCGTGATGAGTATCGGTTCGTCCCCAATCAACGCTGCATTTTTTCTCAATCGCATCTACCAATAATTCAAACAATTGATTTACGCCAGTATCATTAAATTGAGAAGCGATAGTGCCCACAATTGGCAAGCCTTCATCTTTTGCCGTAAACAAATTATGGTTGCGTTTGTACTGTTTTTTTACATCGTGCAATGAATCTAAAGCACCAGCTTTATCAAATTTATTGATGGCAATTACATCGGCATAATCCAACATGTTAATCTTCTCTAACTGCGATGCAGCACCGTATTCAGGTGTCATCACATACAAACTCACGTTGCAATAATCTAAAATGGAAGCATCACTTTGCCCAACGCCTGCACTTTCTAAAATAATAAAATCGAACGCTGCAGCTTTGCACACATCAATTGCTTCCTGCACATGAGCACTCAACGCCACTTCGCTATCACGTGTTGCCAGCGAACGCATATAAGCTCTTGGATTATGAATCGAATTCATCCGAATTCTATCGCCTAATAAAGCACCGCCCGTTTTCTTTTTCGATGGGTCAACAGAAATTACCGCAATCGTTTTATCAGAAAACCGATTTAAAAAACGTCGAACAATTTCATCTGTAACACTTGATTTTCCTGCACCGCCAGTACCCGTGATACCCAATACAGGAGTTGAAGATTTGTTGATTTTAAGATTTATTGATTCTCCGTTTTCAGCAGCAGTAATTAATTGAGCAATTGTTTTTTCATCCTTTTTCAATAAGCCTTCATTGGTATTTGCTAATTGCAAATTGTCAATTGTCGAGAAATCACATTGCTTCACCACATCTTCAATCATGCCTTCCAGTCCCATTTTTCTTCCATCATCAGGCGAATAAATACGGCTGATTCCGTAAGCATGCAATTCTTCAATTTCGGTTGGAAGAATTGTTCCTCCACCGCCACCAAAAATTTTGATATGCCCACATTTTTTTTCTTTCAACAAATCAAAAATGTATTTGAAAAATTCAACGTGCCCACCTTGATAAGAGGTGATGGCAATGCCTTGTGCATCCTCTTGTATAGCACAATCAACAATATCAGCAGCACTTCGATTGTGTCCTAAGTGAATTACTTCGGCACCCTTGGCTTGCATAATTCTACGCATGATATTGATGGCAGCATCATGCCCATCAAAAAGGGAAGCTGCGGTTACAATTCGTACTTTGTTTTTTAATTCCATTTTCAATAATTTTTTACAAAAATAATAAACGAGTGGCAGCGAAGATAATACGGAATGCGAAAGGAAATATTGTTAAAACGAATGAGTTTTTCGTTGCTTTTTCCAAACGTAATAATTTTCAAAAAAACAAATTACTTTTTAAACAAAATATAGGATTCATCTTCTCTTATTGCTGGTTGAAAATCCTTAATCTTTTTGTATGGTATTTTATCTATAAAATCAAGTGTAGATGTTGACTTTGAAATTAATAAAACACCATTGGGGTGATCGAGAAAAAATCTTTCACATTGAGCTATTAAAGTACTATAACCGATGTCTCCTCTTTTATTATTGAAACATAGATTTTCTCTCCACGAAAATGAATTTGGATAAAAAAATTGTTTTGCCATGGTAATTGAAACCGCTGTTCCTGGACCATCCGAACAACTTATTACTAAATTATTGGGATAATTTTTTTGTAGAAATTCGGCCACTTGTTGACTATCAGAAAAAGGATATTTTATTTCAAAATAAGTGGCTTGTAATGAGCCTACTATCTGCAATACTAAAACAAGAATAAAAAATTTTGAACCATATTTTTCTGGGAAAAACAAAATAAATGATTTCGTTTTTTTTGAAAAAGAAAATGGTTGTAAAACATTCGATTGTATAGTATTTCCTATCCACAATGTCATTAAAAATAAAATGTAAAGATGCCCATGATGACGTACAGAGCCATGATATTTTGCTGCCATAAAAAACATCATAATGGCTGTGCCAGTTATAAAAATATATAATGATATTTTGTTTTTAGAAAGGGTTTTTATCATCCAGCCCAAAATAAAAATTGATAATACAAATTGTACAGCTTGTGTAAAATCATAGTTTAAAAATGTTTGAAAAAAAGAGTTGTTCCAAAAGTGAATATCAAATTTGAATACGGTAAAAAATGCATTAGCAATTACTGAAAAAGCTGCTGTATATCTATCTGGGTTTAAATTCCAACCTGGTGAAGTTCCAATATCATCTGGTGTATTTACACTTAATGTAAAGAGAAAAATACCAATTAGGGTAAATAAAATACCTGCATACCATGCAATATTTTTTTGTTGCTTGTAATGAAAGAAATAAAATATTGAAACAGAAAATGAAATGATAAAACTATACAGACTAAACTGCATTGCTATTGCCGTAATGAAACCAAATAATAAGTATTTTTTTCTGCTAAATAAAATACAAAGCAACATGTAAAATGGAAGTGCAATGCCGTAATTTCGGGCAATGGCCGAATATTCATAAGTGAAAAAATATCCAAAAGGAATTAGTATTCTGTATATTATAGGAAATGGAGCTTTCCAAATTAAAATGATTACTCCGATTGCAGCTAATGACCAATGAACGAATCTTATTGTAATAAAATTGGGGTTAAAAAAATATACCCCTTTTTGTAAAATGTACCATCCTAATGGATGCCCTTCGTATCTAACCATTTGATACAACTCGGAAATGGAATGGCTATTTCGAACCAATGAAAAAGCTTGCAACTCATCTCTCCATGGTTCATGAAAATAAAATAATACGAAACTTAACACCAAAAATAATATGGATGATAAGATTTTTAAAGCTAGTTCTAAAGGCTTTGAAGCAATAAAGCTTGAAACAAATATTTTATCCATTTACAACCAAAGATGAAAAATAAAAAAGCCATGCGATATTACATCTACATGGCTTTTTTTGTTTACTTAAGTAATAATATTATTTCTCGATAACAAACTTTTGAGTAAAGTTTTTATTAGCTGATTGGAATTTAATAAAGTAAACTCCATTAGTTTGAGTAGATAAATCGAAGGTTACTTTAGCATTGTTGCTGATGTTTTGATTTTCTAATTTAGCAACTTGTTGTCCTAAAATATTTTCAACAGAAATGGTAGCATTGTTAGCAATCATATCATTGAATGTAACATTAACTAAGCCTGTAGATGGATTAGGAAAAATACTGAAATTATAATCGTTAGCAACATCTGCTACACCATTAATACAACCTGTAGAATTTACATTTATTGTTTGAGATTTGAATGCTGAACCGCCTTGATTCCAAACATCTAAACGAACTTTCATAAATCCACCTTTATTATAAGTGTGTGTTGGATTTTGAGTTGTAACTGATGCACTACCATCGCCAAAAGCCCATGACCATTGGATTGGAGAGTTTGTTGAAATATCGGTAAATGAATATGTACAATTAGTATTAGTATAGCTAAACTTAGCCGTTGGTGTAACAATTAAAGTAGCGGCACAAGCATCGCTACCTGCTGATGCAGCAGACATGAAGTTATTAGCATCAACCTCTAAATATTTAATATAGTTGTTTGAAATTGGATCGCCATTAGTTAAGTTAGTACCTGGCTCTAAATCTTCTTGCCATGTGATATATACATTACCATCTACAGTTCTATTCATTGAAGGATAAACATCTTCAAATCCTGGTGTTTTTGTTAAATTAATTACGCCACTCCATGTATTATTTACTGCTGAACTAGCAAATGCTGAATCATAAGCACCTGAAGCATCTTCTTTTAAGAACATCATTAATAAATCACGATAGTTTTGACCATGTGGCGTATTATTAATGTTAGGGAAGTTAGCATCGCCACCTGTAGTATCTTCATCCATTAATGCTGAATAAACCACAAATATATTTCCTTGTGCATCAATACCAGCTTGAGGCATTGAAATCATACCAGCACGATACATAGCATCTTTAGATGTTGCACCTGGTAAATTATATCCTGTACCTATGGCTATTGAACCTGTAGTTCCGCAATCATGTCTTGAAGTAAATAATTGGTCAATTAAAATTGATTGATGACCATATTCGTTCCAATATGCTAATGAACTTGATAAGTTAGGAAAAAAACTATAATTAAATGAAGAAGTTGGATCGCCTTTTAACCAATAAATACCATACCAAACATGAATCATTCCTTGGTTATCAATTAAACAAGTAACATTACCATCATTAGTTTGAATTGAGTCTGTAATTGTACCAGTTGCTCCACCATGGTAGCCAGCAATTGGAAAAGAATCAACGCCCATGTAAGTCCATGTTGCACCATAATCCATCGATTTCATAACTGTTACATCTCTTCCTGTTCCACCTACCACAATTGCAACAACAGAATCTTTTGCATCAATAAAATAATCATCACCACCGCATCTATAGTAGCGGCTGTAAGGAAAATTAGGAATTAATATATGATTAACTGACCATGTAACACCGCCATCAGTAGATTTTGAAAACAAAACTGGTTGTTTTGTTGCTGCCGGAGATACAACATAGTTGGTATCTTGACTTGCATCTAACAAATAAATGTTATCGCCCGAATTTGCAGTTCTTGTCCAAATATTAGTTGTATTATTTGTTGCAGAATATTCAGTCAAAGTTCCTCCGGCTGTTGTATTTCTTAGTTCCCAATTGCCATACGTGTTGTTATTAAATTTATGAGAAATTACAACATCTTGATTGCTTGCATTGGTACATAATGCAGGCCAACCTGTACGAGTTGCAGCCTCTACACGGGCTGTGGGAATAGGACCCCAAGTAGTACCATTAAAGTGATTATAACCAGCTCCTCTATTAGGAAATTGGTCGTTGGTAGAATCGGGTGCATAAGTCCAAGTTGCTGAAGTTTTGCTTCCTGCATATCTCATTACACGGCGTTGCATAGCACCATTGCTTTGTAAATCGTAAAATGTGCGACCAATAATTGTACCTACAGATGAGGTCATTCCTTTTGCTTGTGAAGTGTTTGAAGCTGCTTTTGATGTACGACAAACATCTTGAGTAGAAACCATTGAAGCTTTAACAACTGGATTGTTGGTTGGTTTTAATGAACCGCCTTGGTTTACCGAACGCATCTGGGCAAACAACACAGCTGGAACAAAACCAAGTGATAATAGTAGAACTTTTTTCATTTGTTATGTTATTGATTTATTATTTAATTAATTAACGAATGCCAAAAATAGCTTTCACAATTGTAAATGCCAAATTTTTATTTTTCAACGGGTTGCAACCTGTTTTACTTTTTCTTCGTCTGCTGCCCTTGTTTAGTTTGTGCTTCTCTTGCTTTATAAGCTTGTTCTAATCTGGCTTGAAAGCCCGATTTCTTTTCTGGGCGTTTTCTGTTTTCTTCTATTTCGGTTCTTATCTTATCTTCATTTACAATAAATTTTTGAATAATTAATTGTTGTGCAATGGCTGTTAAATTTTGCAATAAATAATAATACGATAAAGCCGCTGGCGAATTATTTAGAATACCTAAGAACATTACAGGAAAAATATACTGCATATATTTCATAGCCGCCATGTTAGGGTCGTTGTTCATATTCATTTGGTGGCGATTCATATACATTGTACCATAAGTTGATAACGTCATTAGCAATGTAAACAAACTTACATGGCTACCATATAATGGTATGCTAAATCCTAAATTTAAAATAGAATCAAAATTCGACATATCATTTGCCCACAAGAATGAATAGTGACGAAACTCGATAACCGTAGGTACAAAATAATAAATAGATACCAATACTGGTATTTGAATTAATTGTGGCAAACAACCACCCAATGGGTTTACACCAGCCTTACGATATACCTTTAATTGTTCTTGCCCAAATTTTGCTTGGTCATCTTTATAGCGTTCTCTTAAAGCATCCATTTCGGGCTTTAAAATTTTCATTTTTGCTGCGCTATTAAATGTTTTAAAGTTTAATGGGAATAAAATTAATCGAGCAATGATTACAATTATCAAAACCATTAAGCCGTAGCTTAAATTCAATCTACCTAAAAAATCCCATAGCGGAATTACCAACCATTTATTAATATACTTAACCCATTTAAAAATATTAGCACCTAAGGTTACAACGTTTTCTAAACCTATATTTTGTTGTTTTAATAAATCAAATTTATTGGGCCCAATAAACCATTGCATTTTAAATGTTTTATCAGCATTGTTGCTTAATGGCATAGTAAAATAAGCCGACATGCTTTTCAGCATTTTGGGTGTTTTTAATACTGTTTGTTTTAATGTGGCTTCGCTAAATTCGTCTTTATTAATTAATGTTACGTTGAAATAACGTTGCTTAAAACTTACCCATTTTATTGGCGTTGCAGGTTTTACTTCTTCATCTTTCGATTCGCCAATATTATCATAATCATCATTGGTATAATGATAAAATAATGCTGAATTTTGATTTTCGTAATCGTGGTTTTGTTCTTGTTGTTTTATATCATCTTTTAAGTTTAAAGCCACAATACTATTGTTGGCAGGAATTACATTATTCATTCCTTTAAAAGCCACATCATAATCAACCACATAACTGCCTGGCTTTAATGAATAGCTTTGTGTAATTGAACTTGATGAATCATTTTTAGCCACCATAGCTACTGATGTAGCACTTTGGTTAGTGGCTTCAAAATCAAAATCGTTGGTATTTAATAATTGATTTTGATGGTTATAAAATTCGAAACTATGCGAAAAGTTTTTTTCATCTACCAACATCAATGGCAAGCTATCGTAGGTTTTAAAGTTTTTAAGCTCGATACTTTTTATGCTACCACCATGATTTGATAATTTAATTTTTACCACATCGTTTTCTAAAATTGTAAAAGCTTCGGCAACCGAAGTAGTGCTTTTAAACGAACCCAACGAAGCATTTTTTAACGAATCGGCTGTAATATTTTTTGTTGTAGATGCAGCTGTTTCAGCAGTTTGAGAAGGATTTATTTTTTGCACTTGTTCTACCAATGCAATAGAATCATCTTTACGTTTTTGTGCAGCAAGCTCTGCTTTGTTTGGTGCATTAAACCACATATAACCACCCAATAATGCAAAAATGAGTACAAAACCAACTACCGTATTACGATCCATGCTAAACTAAAATTTTTTTATTAAAAATATTCGGGTTGCAAATAACGTAAAGTTTTATGGAATTAGGGAATGAAATATGCGAAAGCTGAATTTGAGCTGAATAGAAAGATTTATTATTTGACTTCTTCGGAAAATACCATTCTTCTCTATTGGAGAAGATAGAGATGAGGTCATTAACAAGCATTTTTCGAAGAAGTCAATTGATTTTTAGTTTTTAAATGGCACATTAAAAATAAAACCCACACCAAAAATATTTTCAATACTAATTGTTGCATCATCTTTTAAATATTTACGGATTTTGGTAATAAACACATCCATGCTTCTGCCCAAAAAATAATCGTTTTTGCCCCATAAAGTTTTTAGCATTTCTTCTCGTTTAATAATTTTATTTTGATGTGCTACTAAGTATTTTAAAATCTCACATTCCTTTTCTGTTATTCGTTTTATTGTTCCATTAAAAATTAAAGATTGATTTTTAAAATCGAATTGATAAGCGCCAATCGAAATTATTTCAGTTTCAATATTTGCTAGTTCAACATTTGTTCTACGAATCAATGCTTTTATTTTCCAAAGCAATTCTTCTTCATCAAATGGCTTGGTTATAAAATCATCAGCACCATTTTCGTAGCCCATTAATTTATCTTCTTTTAATGATTTAGCTGTGATGAAAATGATGGGAATATTTTTATCCTTTTTTCTTATCCATTTTGCCAATTCAAAACCATCTAATTTTGGCATCATTACATCTAACAAACATAAATCAAAAGGAAAAGTATCAAATGCTTTTAATGCCTTTTCGCCATCATTGCAAAGTGTAATATTAAAATTTTCTGCTTTTAAAAAATCAGTTAACAGCATTCCTAAATGCTTGTCATCTTCGGCTAATAATATATTTGCGGTTGGTTTATGCATGAGGCAATGAAATGATAAATGTGGTTCCTTTATTTATTTCGCTTTTCAAATTTACGGTTCCATCATGTTGTTTAATAATCATTTTACAATACGCCAAGCCAAGCCCAAAGCCTTTTACATTGTGTAGGTTTCCTGTTGGCACTCTAAAATATTTTTCAAATACTTTATCATGAAATGATTTTTCAATTCCAATTCCATTGTCGGTAATTTTTATTGTTAGGTAATTATTTTGATTACAGGTTTCAATTTTTATTATTGGATTTTTATCCGAATATTTAATAGCATTATCAATAAAATTACAAATCGTATTATTCAAATGAATAGCATCGCCATTAATAAAAAAGTTGGTGGCATTTAATTTCAATTCCAATTTTCCGTTTTTGTTTTGCAATTGTAATTGCATTCGTGTAGCAGCATTTTCAATTAATTCATGAAAATTAAAATCATTTTTTTGTAATGGAATTTCGCCTCTTTCTAATTCCGTAAATCCTAAAAGTTGTTCAACCTGTTGTTTTAGTTTTCCATTTTCGTTGATGATAATTTCGGTATAATTTTTTAGTTTTTCATTTTGTTCAATTGCAAAATCTTTAGCTATCATTTTACCAGCTAAAGCAATATTGGTGATGGGGGTTTTAAATTCATGTGTCATGTTGTTTAAAAAATCTTTTGTTTGAGCGGCTATTTTTTGCTCTTTAATTACAGCCAAAATAGTAAGCCACGAAATTACTAAAACAACAAAAATTAAAACCACCGAAATCATAAATGGCATCCGCATTTCAGCCAATAAAAATGCTTTTTTATCAGGAAAATTTAAGTTTAAAATCAATTCATTTTTACCGTCATCATTAAGGCAAGTTTTGTAGTTGCTTTGTTGCAGATTTAAAAATGAAAGTTGGTTGTTATTTCTTTTTTCTTGTTCATTAACTGAAAAATTATAATCTAATTTAATGTTATACATTTTCATGTAATGATGAAGCAACGAATCAATTTTTCTTTTTTCATTAATACCAATTTTTAATGGTAGATGATGAATGGCAAAAGTATCGGAACGTAAATCGGTAGCCGTTTTCGACAATATTGTGTCGACTTTTTCGCTAAATAATTCTTCTTTAATTTTAGCAGCTTCTACTATCCAATTTACTTGTATAAATAATATTATCAATAATGCAATTGATAAAGTGATAAGAAAGATATAAGCTTTTTTTAATTTCATTATTTTGTTCAAAAGTAAAAAAATGAATGGTTATCTTTTCATCGGTAACAAGTCGTTAACAGCCCAATAACGGGTTGGTAACAAAATGTAAGCTATTAGCAATTTAGTTTTGCTGCATAAAATTCAATTCATATGAAACGTATCATTTTTCTTTTACTGTGCCTTATCACTTGCAGTATTTCAATTGCTCAAATTAGTATTTCAAAACAATCAAAAATTATTTTTAAAAACTCAGCCAATAATAATGGCGGTTTTATAAGTAATAGTTTGGTTGATAAATGTGGCAGTGTATGGTTTACAACGCCACAAGGCATTTATTGTTATGATGGAAATTTGTTTACCATTTATTCTATTGTGGCAGATCAAAAACAAGTTTATGTGTATGAAACAATGCAAGATAAAACAGGAAATATTTGGTTTGCTACCAATGATGGTGCTTATAAATTTGATGGCAAAACGTTATCAAAATTCGACTTATTAAATAATTCAAATTGGTTTATTAATCCATTTGGAAACTATAATAATTCATCTATTTCAAACCAAAATAATGTAAAGCCAAATGAGGTAAGAAAAATAATACAAGATAAAGATGGCAATATTTGGTTTGGTGCAGTAGGACCAATCGTGTATAGATTTGATGGAAAAAATATAACGCCAATTAAGGTGATGATTTGTAAAGATGATAACGATTTGAGTTATGGAATCAACACCATTTATCAAGATGCAAAAGGAGATATTTGGTTTAGCAATGGTGGCTGTGGTTATTGTCATGGCTTGTATAGATTAGAAGCTGCAAATGCTCATCATCCTTGTATTACAGGCAATTGCAAACACGATTTATCTAACCCACAACACAAGAAAAAACATGATGATGAGCTACATAATTTGTTGGTAGAAATAAAAACAAAAGGCGGCAAAAATCACCTTTCAATATCTTCTATTTTAGATGATAAAAAAGGAAATATTTGGTTTGCAAATGGCGATAGTGGTGTGTATCAATTTGATGGAAAAATGTTGGTACAAGTTACTGGATTAGATAATTTGAATAACAGTTATGTGATGCATTTATTTGAAGATAGCCATGGAAATATTTGGATGCCTACTGGCGAAGGCGGAATGAACATAGCTTACAATAATGGCGTATTTATGTATGATGGAAAAGAGATAAAACACATTTTAAAACGGGGTGGCTTTTCGCCTGCAAATTCTAACTCGATAATAGAAGATAATGTTGGGAAAATCTGGATTACCGATGGATTTAAAGGCGGTGTGTATTGCTATGATGGAAATAAATTTATTACCACTATAGTAAATGATAGCCTTAAAGACAAACACATTACCACCATTACAAAAGATGCAAAAGGCAACCTTTGGTTTGGTAGTAATGAAATGGGCATTTATAAATTTGATGGCAAAATAGTTACTTGTTTTACAAAGACGGAATAGAAGAAAATTCTGATTTAACCCAAATTACGCATTATAACTTTTAGAGAGGTTCGACAAGCTCACTATAACGAGTCGAACCGTATTCGATTTCCTAACACTTAATTTGCGTTTAAAATATTAACTAATCTTAAATTCTATATAATTTTGTGCAAACAAATTTTTATGCAAACACAATTTATTACTAATGATGCTGGCAAAAAAGTAGCTGCCATTTTATCCATTAATGATTACGAAAAATATTTAGATGATTTGGATGAAATAAAAGCCATTAAAGCATTTGACAAAGCCACTAATAAAAAAATTGAATTGGTTTCATTCGACCAAGCATTAAAGGATTTAAAACCCATAACCTAAAAAA
>JBEEMV010000071.1:0-5585 GCA_041192505.1 Bacteroidota bacterium | reverse complement strand
ATGGAATTTATCAAACCAAAAATAGCATTGCTGTAATTGAATGCATTGAGCAATTAAAAACAAAAGGGTGGGAGATAAGCGATGATGCAATTTTAAGCGGATTTAAAAATGTAAAAACTATTACAGGCTTAAAAGGACGTTGGGATGTAATACAAACCGAACCTTTAATTGTTACCGATATTGCACATAATGAAGCTGGAATTTTGCAAGTATTAGAACAACTGAAATTAACATCATTCAATACATTACACATTGTTTTAGGAATGGTAAAAGATAAAGATGTAAACAAAGTTTTATCGCTTTTGCCTAAGCAAGCCAACTATTATTTTTGTCAGCCCGATTTACCACGAGCCTTACCAGTAGAGGAACTTAAAGCAATTGCTGGGCAGCATAATTTACAAGGCGAACATTTTTTAACTGTTCAAAATGCATTAGATACTGCCAAGCAAAATGCTTTAGCCCATGATTTAATTTTAATAACAGGAAGCAATTTTGTAGTTGCTGAAATTATTTAAAAATTTATTATTTTATTTTTTTGAAGGTTATAGGGAAAATAATTTTCACACTAATATTTCTACCCATATTATAAATGCCCATATTACCTGTTGAATAATTGATAGGGGCATATTTTAATCTGCTTAAATGACTTTGGTAAGCCACATCTGTAATATTATTTGCATTAAAATATATTGATAATAAAGTTTCATTTTTTCTTTGAATATCAGCTCCAAACCCTGCATTGATTAATGAATAGCTATTTGTTTGGGTTTCGGTTTGATAAGCTTTAAAAATATTGTTTTGTGCAAAATTATATTCGAAACCAATTTTGAAATAAGCATTTTGAATATACTTTGTAAGCTTATGTTTCTCAATTTTTATTTCAGATTGAAAACGTGGAGCAGGAATAAATGGCAAATTAGAAGTTGAATCTGATTGCTTTAATTGCTTCGCTCTTACATATGAAAATGCATTTTCTATATGCAACCAATCTAATGGATGCGGATGAATATCAACCGAAATTTCGCCACCATAAAGGTTTGCATCGCCTTGCTGAAATTTAAAACTAGGCACTTCACTTAAGATGCTATCGCCACCAAATGCCGAATTTAATTTTCTTAAAAAAATAAAGTTGTGAATGTAGTTGTCAAACAAATTTAGTTCTGCTGAAATATGTTTCGAGTTAATTCCAAATGTATAATCGGTTTGTAAACTGCTTTCAGCTTTTAAATTCGCATCGCCTAATTCGTATCTTAATGTGCCTTCATGAACGCCATTAGAAGCCAATTCGGCAATATTTGGTGCTCTAAATCCTTTCGAAAAATTTAGCTTTGTATAATAGTTTTTCGAAATTTTATAAGCTACTCCTAAGCTGCCCGAATAACCACTAAAATTATTTGAGGCAGATTGAAATTTTTGAATTGAATTTGGAATATTTACCGAACTTATTTTTTCATTTTTATCTAACCAAAGCGCAGTTGTATTTTCGTTTCTACTATCAAGTCGTAAACCGCCACCAACATCAAATTTACCTATTTGTTTTTTTGCAATGATATAACTACCAATATCAAACAAGCTGTATTCAGGAATTAAAAATTCCGAACCTTTGTTTTTTGAATTTTGCAACATCCCATTTATGCCCATCGAAATGCTTGAATTTTCATTTTCATAAATATTATATTTTGCATCGTAACTAAATGTATTCATTAAAAAAAATAAACCATAGTTGCTTGGCTGTAGCACGTTTGCAAACTCTTGTCTTCTGTTTTGTTGCAAACCAAATGTTAGCTTTAGCGATTTTCCTTTAATATAAAAATTGTTATTTAACACTGCTTTATAATGCATTACTTTTTGAAATGGAACTAGTGCTGTGTAATTTTTAAAATCTCGGTTTGTGGCTATGTTGCTTTGCGAAGTAGAATCATTTATTTTTATTTCTTTCACAAATTTTCCAGTAGTGCTATCCCTTTCGCCTTCTACAATGCCAGGTATTAACTCATAAGCGCTAATATGTAAATGCGAATATCCCCAATGTTTATTTATACCTACAATGCTGCTAAAATTTCTTTCTGTATAGCCCGAATTTAAAACATATCCATCTTTTTTATTTTGGTATGCATGTGCATTTTTCCCACTCAATCTAACATCCCAAATAATATGATGGGTATTGCCCGAAACATTTGCCGAATAACCCACCAAGCCATTATTAGTTTGATAATTGGTTAGCAAATTTCCTTTAATTAATCCTTGTTGTAAAGTTGGAAACGAAATCATGTTAATCACACCAGCCATTGCATCCGAGCCATAGCTAAGGCTTGCAGGGCCTTTTAATAACTCAACTTTATTCACCGAAAATTCATCTATTTCAATTCCATGCTCATCGCCCCATTGCTGCCCTTCTTGTTTTATGCCATCGTTAATCACCACCACTCGGTTAAATCCTAATCCTCTAATTACAGGTTTCGAAATTCCGCTTCCTGTTGTTATCTGCGAAACGCCAGGTTGTTTAGCTAATGCATCAATAATATTGGTAGATGAATTTTGTAAAAGTGTAAGATGCGAAACTGTTGAAATGGTTACTGGCGTTCTATTTCGTTCGGATGAATTAGATAAGCCAGTAATTACTACTTCATTAATTTCTTTTATGGCAGGCTCTAATTCAAAATTAATTTCTTTGCCAATTGATAGGTCGATGGTTTCAATTATGTTCTGAAACCCAATCGAACTAATTTGAATTAGAATTTTTGTTTTGGGTAAATTATCAATTTTAAAACTACCATCAATAGATGATGTAGTGCCAGTTTTTAAATCAGGAAAATAGATGGTAGCATTGGCGATTGGGGTGTTTTTTTCTTTATCGGTTATTTTTCCTATTAATGAAGTTTTGATTGAATTGGCTAAAAGCATTTGGCTTATTAGCATAGATATTACTATTAAATAAATTTGCTTTATCATGATTTAGTTTTTGAAAATTAATAAGCATCATCAATTAATTGATGACGAATTTGAAAACAATAAAATGCTAAATAGATAAAGTAGATGGCGGACCTCTAACCTGTAATTTTAAACAAACTGAAGATGTGAAATGGAAAACTGCAATGCCCAAAAGTTCAATAATACTAATTGTTGCAATTGATTTTGAAAAATAATTTGGTGCCGAAAAAGAATCAACAAAATTAAAATCGCAAAACGAACAATGGTGTTCTAACTCATGAAAATGTTTTTCATTTAATACGCTGCAATGCTCTTCATTCCTATGTTTCCAAGCATGGAATATTTGCTCGGTTGTAGGCAATAAGAATAGCAACAACAAGCAAAAAGCAACAATATTTTTTATTGAAAATTTGAACATGTAATAGTGGCAAATGTAAATTTTTATTTTGTGATGCAACCCTTTTTATTGGTTTTGCTACTATTATTTAAACTTTATTATGGAAAAATTTCTACAACATCATCTTTTAATCATTAACCAATTAAATTTTAATTTTTATGTTGTCAGAAATCATTTTATCAAAAAGTTTGAACCAAGTTGTGTTTCAAAATCGTAATCAAAGCTATGGTGCTTTTTATTTGCGCAATGAATATGAAAACCATATTCGAAAAGCTTTTGTATTTGTACTTTTGTTTTTTATTGCAATGGGAGCTATGTCATTCATCTCTCAATTAAATAAAGGCAGAATTGTAAAGCCAGTAACAAGTCCAATTGTGCAAACTACAGATGTTTATTTAGAACCTAAATTGGAATTTGAAAAACCCAAACAGAATATTCCACAGCAAACTGCTCAGCAACAATTAGGAAGGGCATTGCCTACCCAAATTACAAACGAACCTATACCCGAACCTGCTCCAATAATCTCAAGTTTGCCAATTACACCAGGCGACCCTAAAGGTGTACCGCATCCATCTGATGTTATTCCTACAACAAATACAGGAAAATCAACCACTGCAAACTTAGATGAAAAGCCGAAAGTTTTTAGTGAATTTGGCGTTCAGAAAATGGCAGAATTTCCGGGTGGCGAAGAGGCTATGCAAGAATATTTAAACAACCATATTCACTTTACTAATATGGCAAAAGTAAATGAGGTAGAAGGCAAAGTGATTATCAATTTTATTATTGATGAAAATGGAAAAATTACGGAATGCAAAATACTAAGAAGTTTAGGTTTTGGATTAGATGAAATAGCGATGGATGCTATTATAAAAATGCCAAATTGGATACCTGCCGAACAAGCACAGCGCAAAGTACCTGTAATGTTTACTATGCCTATTCAATTTTCATTATCTAACTAATCCTAGTTGTAAGTTGGAATAATTGCACTTTTTTTTGTACTTTTGTGCCTTAATAAACAATACGATTTATAGCAATGGCTACTAAAACAATAGAGCATAAATTAAGCTTTCAAAAACCTTATACAGCATTTTATTCTACACTTAAAAAAAGAGTTGACGATTATTTTATCCAAAATAAAATAAACGATAAGGCAAATGCTGAAATGATAATTAAAACTATTATTTTATTATCAAGTGCAGTTGCTTGCTATGCTGCCATTGTATGGATGACTTTACCATTATGGCTTTCGGCTACTTTATGTATTTTGTTAGGTATGATAATGGCTGGCATTGGATTTTCAGTACAACACGATGCCAACCATGGCGGATATTCTAACAATAAAAATGTGAATTATTTATTGGGCTTAACTTTAAATATTTTGGGCGGCAATGCGTTCATTTGGAAGGTAAAGCACAATATTAATCATCATACGTATACAAATATTGAGGGTTATGATGATGATATAGCCAAGCATCCTGTTTTTCGGTTTAGCCCAGTACAAGAGTTAAAATGGTTTCATAAATTTCAATATTTATATTGGATTCCTATGTACTCATTAAGTTCAATTGTGTGGGTGGTTTACAACGATTATCATAAATATTTTGTTGGTAAAATTGTGACCACCACTATGCCTAAAATGGATACACAAGAAAAAATAGTTTTTTGGCTTACAAAAGCTATAAGTATCTCTATTTCTATTTTTATTCCTGCATATTTTGTGGGATGGACACATGCCTTGCTTGGATTTTTATTTGTACATATTTCGTTGGGCTATACTTTATCTTTAATTTTTCAATTAGCACATAGTATTGAAGAAATGGAATTTCCAATACCAAATGATGTAAATTTAATTGAAGAAGAATGGGCAATTCATCAAGTACGTACTACTGCTAATTTTGCTACCAATAATCGTTTTTTAAATTGGTATGTAGGTGGTTTGAATTTTCAGATAGAACATCATTTATTTCCACGTGTTTGCCATGTGCATTATACCAAAATATCTAAAATAGTAGAGCAAACTTGTAAGGAATACAATTTACCTTATGTAAATCATCCCACATTTAGTGGTTCGTTTGCTTCGCATGTTCAACATTTAAAAAATTTGGGGCGCTAAATTTTATTTAACGCAATTCGAGGCGAATGATTGGCATCTTTTTTATAATCCTGTACGCTTTTCCCTGCTACTTGCTTAAATTGAGCTGATAAGTGTGCAACGCTGCTGTAGCCCATTTGGTAAGATATTTCGCTTAATGAAAGT
>JBEEMV010000070.1:0-6235 GCA_041192505.1 Bacteroidota bacterium | reverse complement strand
AAATGAAATCATCGGTTTATTTAGCGGCTCATTTAACTTATTTAAATTCGGGCTATATGAATGTGGCTACCGAGTTTGCGCCACAAGGCAACGGGCAACAATTTAATTACAATAACATTGATGCAGGATTATCATTAGCAAAAGCATTGACCGATAATTTTAGTTTTGGGTTTACTTTAAAGTATATTCAAGAAGGTATTGCAACTGTAAAAACAAAAAATGTGGTAGCCGATTTTGGTTTTCAATACGACATTGGAAAAGGCAATACAAGATTTGCAGTAGGTGTAAGCAATTTTGGATCGCCTACAAAAGCTGGCGGAAGTATTATTAAATCTACATTTACTGGCGATGAAAAAATTACTGATTTCGAAAAAATAAATGTGCCTGCCATTTTTAGATTAGGCGTAGCTACTGATTTGTATAAAAAAAACAATCAAATGCTAACCATTGCTGCACAATTAAATCATCCTACAGATAATAATGAATCGGTAAATTTTGGTGCTGAATACAATTGGCATAAAACATTTTATGGCAGAATGGGTTATCAATTTGGTGCTGATGAAATAGGTTTGCCTAATTTCGGATTTGGTATTTTAGTGAAAAGAAAATTTGGTGGAATACGCATGGATTATGGTTTTCAAAGCAAAAAAATATTAGGCACAGTGCACCGAATTACATTAACGGCTGATGTGTTTTAAATTACAATCAATTTTAAATTAATTATAGATATGAGTTTAGTAGAAAAAATAAATGCTTCGATAAAAGAAGCAATGTTGGCAAGACAAGAAGGTAGATTAAGAGGTTTAAGAGCTATTAAAAGCGCTATTTTAATTGCTCAATCTGAAAAAGGTGCTACCGAAAATTTAACTGCCGAAAAAGAAATTCAGGTGCTTACAAAATTGGCAAAACAACGCAAAGAATCTATCGAGATTTTTGAAAAAGAAAATCGTACAGATTTATCTGTAAAAGAAAAAGAAGAATTAGAAGTGATTGAAAGCTATATGCCCAAGCAAATGACGGCTGATGAAGTGATAGAATTTTTGAAACCAATTATTGAACAAGTAGGTGCAAAATCGGCTGCTGATATGGGCAAAGTAATGGGTGTAGCATCTAAGCAATTGGCTGGAAAAGCAGATGGCAAAATGGTTTCGGAATTAGTAAAACAATTGTTAGCGAATTAATTTTGAACAAATCGAACATAAAAAAAGTCTGCTATCTTTAATAGCAGACTTTTTTTATGTTGGTAAGGCCATATGAAACACAAAATTTTATACTTACTTAATATAGTCTTTTATTTTCTCATTAGGCCAATAATTTATACCTGAAATGATATAATCCAAAGCTAGGTGTCCTTTTGGTAATCTTTTAATAAAATCATCAACATAATAATAATGATGGTGTTGAGCTTCAATTTGTTTAAAAATCATATCACATTTGTTGTAAAATATTAAAATTGATTCTGTAAAATCATTTAAGGAAAAACAATAATAAGATGATTGATGATTGCAAAAAATCATAGATACATTAGTTCTTGTCATTTTGTTATTGTCTATAAAATCACCAGAATAAAAAACTGAATCATTCTGACTTATAATTTCTCCATCAGATATTATTTCATAATTGTCTTTTACTTTTTTCAGAAAGAAAATGCCTTTTTGACCAAGCATATAATCGCAATATCTTCTTTCTCTATATTCGAAGTTTTGATTTTTATTAATTTTAATTTTGCTGAAAGAATTACTTTCTTTTTTAAGAATGTTTCTAGAGACGTTTAATTCAAAAATTGTATCATTTAAGATATTGCTAATTGTACCGAAAACAATTTCATCTGAAAGTAAAATCTTTTCATAAAGATTTAATCTGCAGGGACAAGCCTTAGAACAAAAATTCAAACAGAATAAACAAGAAAGAAATAACCATTTCATATTTCTAAATTAATTTTATTTCAACGTTTCATTCAACCATTTATAAAATTCACGTTGCCATACCAATGCATTTTGAGCAGCCATTACCCAATGATTTTCTTCGGGCAAATAAACTAATCGGCTTTTTATATTGTGCAATTGCGCAGCGTTAAAAGCTTGTTGGGCTTGTCCTTCGGGCGTACGATAATCTTTGCCACCTTGATAAATTAAAATTGGGGTAGTCCATTTGTTAATGTATTCGCTTGGATTAAATTTGGTATAACTTGTTGGATTTAATTCCCAAGGTGCACCACCCATATCCCATTTTGCAAACCACATTTCTTCGGTAGTACCATACCAACTTTTTGTATCGTAAACGCCATCATGAGCAATGAATGATTTAAAACGATTATTGTGTACACCAGCCAACATAAACACACTGTATCCGCCATAACTTGCGCCCACAGCCCCTCTTCGATTTACATCAACATAACCTTCTTTCGAAACTGAATCAATAGCCGTTAAATAATCTTGTATGCTTTGCCCACCCCAATCGCCACTTATTTGTTCGTTCCATTTTGTACCATGCCCTGGCATTCCTCTTCTGTTGGGCGCTACCACAATATATCCTTGTGCAGCCATCAACTGAAAATTCCAACGGAATGAATAAAATTGTGACAATGCACTTTGTGGTCCGCCTTGACAATAAAGCAATGTTGGATATTTTTTTGAAGCATCAAAATTTGGTGGATAGATAACCCATGTTTGCAATTTTTTTCCATCGGTGGTGGTATACCATTTCGATTCAACTTTGCTTAATTGAATTGAATTGTAAATATTATCATTTACATGTGTAAGCTGTTTCATGTTGCCATTAGATAAATCAACCGAATAAATTTCGGATGCATGATTCATATCGCTGCGGCTTACAATCATTGAATTTGCTGCTTGTCCAACCAATGCATTAATATCAAATTGCCCTTCGGTAATTTGTTTTATCTCTGGCTTTCTAATTCTGATATTGGGTGCAGGCATAGCAAATGTGGCTTGCAATAATTGCTCTGTACCATTTACATAACCAGTAAAAAATATTTTATTAGCCGATTCATTCGAGAATTTAAAACCCGTTACACTTTCATCCCAACCTTGTGTAATGTTGGTGCTATTGGTTGTACCTAATTCCAATACATGAATATCATTTTTATCGGCTTCAAATCCATCACGGTTCATACTTAACCAAGCTATGTATTTTCCATCTTTCGAAAACTGTGGCGCCATATCATACCCCATCATATTTTCTGATAAATTTTTTGTAGTTCCTGTAGCTATATCATATTGCAAAATATCAGTGTTGGTGCTTGTTGCGTAGGCAGTTCCTGTTTTTTGCTTGGTTACATAAACTATACTTTTGCTATCTGTAGCAAAGATTACATCCTCACTTCCACCATGTGGTTTTTGAGGGCAATCAAATGCTTTGCCTGGCATAATATCTTTTACATCAGCTACTTTTCCGTTTTCAATTTTGCCAATAAATACATGGCTATAATTTCCATCTTCATATTCATCCCAATGACGATAATTTAATTGATCGTAAATTTTTACATTCGATTTTGGTAAATCTGAATAAAAATCCGAACCTGCAATTTTTTCAACCTTCACATCTTTTGTAAATAAAATATATTTGCCATCGGCTGATATTCTTTTGTTATCAATGCCTTCAGGCAATCCATCTAATTTTGTTTCATTGGTTTCAAATGGTTTTACAACGCCATAAGTAATATCCATACTAAATGTTTTCTTAGCCGATTTATTAGCATCAACATTTGGTATAGATACCGAATAGATTACATTTTTCCCATCAGCCGTTACTTCCTCAGCACTTACTCTGCCCAGTTTCCAAAGCAATTCGGGTGTCATTACATCTTGTGCTAAAGCCGATAAACTTATCATTGCCGAAGCCAGCAATAGTATTTGTTTTTTCATGTCGATTAAATGTTTTTTATTTTGAGAAGATAAAAGTATAAATAAAAATTAAGAGTTTGTTTCGCAGCATTTTTAGTTCCGCAAATCATTTCAGTATTTTGCTTTTACAAAACATAGCAAACCATTTGCCGCATTATTGTTACCTACGAGTTGTATCTACAGAACAATACAAAATGCTTTTTACTTTATGCTTGAGATACCCGTGATGATTCATAAAGCATGAATAAAAATATGACTACCCAAATAAGAATCAGAAAAATGTTAGCATTCAAAAATTTATTTTCATACGCAAAGAAACAAGCCAATAACATTGAAATAAAAAGTAGACCTATTTCAATGTATAGAAAAATTGTTGCTTCATTAGAACTCATATCTGTTGTCTGAAGCAGAATTGACATTGCTTTTAATGAATTCACATTTCCCATTTCAGCAAAATCCACAAAAAGAATATAGATTCCTATCAATAGTGAAGGGACCAATAAAACGAAAAATAATACTCTGAAAAATTTATCTCTTAAACTCATAATTTTTGTTTACACATCCAACCCAAACTTCCTGCTCGTTGCTTTCGAAATTATTGTTACCTACGAGTTGTTCCTACGGAATAAAATGAAATGTTTTTTTGTTTACAAGCCTAGTTAACTGGAATACCGTAAATAGTGTATTTATAAAATAACGTTTTGCGAAATAACTTAGCCGTACCAATATACTTTTTCACAAATTCTTTTTGCCCTTCTAATTTTTTATCTAAATCATTCACTTGGTCAATAATTGCTTTTGGAGAAGTTCCAATAAAATTTTCAGGAGCAGAACCTATATTTTGCAATAATTTTTTTGCTGTTGAATTATGCTTTTCAACATCATCTAACATTTGCTGAATTTCAATATCAGACTTCTTTGGAGAGAATTGAACATTGTAAAAATTGATGTATTCGTTGTCATATTTTATAGCATCATTAAATTCATTTACTGCCGAGTTGAAACTATTAACGTACTTCATCGAAATAATGTTTGCTATATCATTTTTCAGATGATTTATTCTGTCAAATACTAATTGATTAGCAACGCCACTGCTTTCAATTCTTCTCAATAAATTTTGTTTTTGTTCTAATTCATTTTGGTTAAAAAATTGTTGAATTGAATCATTAAAATTTATCGTGTTGTTGGAAGTAAATTTTCCGTTTGAAAAATCATGGTAAGAAATTGGATGCTCCAATAATTGCCAAATACAATCAAATGGAATATGATTTTGAATCATTTTTTGTGGCAAAGTTTCAAAATATGCTGCGTTGCGTTCTCTTACAAATTTGTTAGCGCTATTATCAATGTATCCAGCTGCCCAAGTAGGGTCAAACAGTTTCCAAACACCATCAACTTTGGTTGCACACCAAGCATGGGGCATAAAATCAACGTACTTTTTTTGTTTTGTAAATCCTGAAATAACATATGATTGAAGTCCAACACTTTTACAAAGTGTATCGAATAAATAGGCATAATGCTGGCAAACTCCTTTTTTTGTTTTTATAGTTCTAGCAATGGTTTGCTGAGGGTTTTCATAAAAATTGATGTTGAACATATTGTCAATATCGTAAGCAATATTATCTGTTACCCAATTGAAAACAGCGGTTGCCTTTTGTTCTTCTGTTGAATTATTTTGAAGAATTGATTTTGAAATTGATCCGATTGTAATATCGTTTGTTTGTGCATCAACAGCACTATTAAACAAAAACAAGATAATAAATAGAAAAAATATTTTCATGACTACAAAATTAATCATTCCATTTCTTTAAAAACATATTGTTCTTCAAATTCAATTTCTAATGATTGCAGAATTCTTTTATACTCTTCTAAAAATGTTTCTTTAGCATGATGCGTTTCTTGATTTTGAATATAATTTATAACAGTTGGTACTTGGTTTTTTGAATACGAAAAACAACCATACCCTTCTTGCCAAGCAAATGCACTTTTGCAAAATTTATTTTCTTTTATCCATTTTGTACTTTCTGTTTTTACATTTTGAACCAATGCAGAAACTGATTGCGTTGGTCGCATACCAATCAAAATATGAATATGGTCGGGCATGCTATTAATTTGTAAAAGTTTGTGATTATTGTTTTGAATAATACCTGTAATGTATTGGTGTAGTCGTTCTTTCCAATCTTTATGAATTGCGGCTGCTCTAAATTTTACAGCAAAAACCAAATGTAGATGAATTTGAGTGTAAGTGTTTGCCATTGTTTTTTTGAAATAAAAATAGAAAATATTTTTGAAAACCACCATGCCTTCCTACGGAACGCCGAAACCGTTCGCTGCATTGTTGTTACCCACGAGTTGTTCCTACGGAACAT
>JBEEMV010000069.1:0-7907 GCA_041192505.1 Bacteroidota bacterium | reverse complement strand
AGTAACTAATAACCTATTCTACCTCCTCAACAAACCTATTTCTAAGTATAATTACTTACATAAATACAAGATATACAGCAGAAATGGGCATCAAATTTTTCAGACTTTTGTATCGTCCTCGGGAAAGGATTGCGAAAGCAAAAAAATCTCATGAGGAGTAGTTAATTAAACCACTTATTTCAGTAAACCACTAATAGAAGATGCAAACTGCATTTATCAGGCTATTTTTCGCCTGCACAATCGTACTAACGGCTGTCCTTTCATTGGCAGCGTTCTCAACACCTGTAGAAGCCACTTTCGTGTTTGCTTCCGATTCCACTACTTCATCAGCTAAAGCCAAATCGGGCAATGAATCATGCAACAAAAAAAATGATTGCGATAATGATGATGACGATGATCGTGATGACCACGATAATTCATGCGGTGGTAATACATCTACATCAAAATTGTTTTTTACAGCCGTAAAAAATACACCATTCGATAGTAAACTTACCGATAGCTGGACAAGTAATTGGGTAGATTATGATAACGATGGTTATGATGATTTATTTATACCAGAAAGAAATGCTAACAAGCCTAATTATTTATACCATAATAATAAGAATGGTACTTTTACACAAGTGCTTTCGGGCAGTATTGTAAAAGATAAAGGCATTAGCACTTCGGCTACATTTGCCGATGTAGATAATGATGGCTTTATTGATGCATTGGTAGTAAACGATACCAAAACTTCAAATTTCTATTATAAAAATATAAACAAAATTTTTACTCGTGATAAAACCAAACCCTTTGCTACCAATAATGCTATATCATACTATCATAATGCATCGTGGGTTGATTTTGATAGAGATGGAAAATTAGATTTATTTCTTTGCAATTATTTTGATACAAAATTTAATGAATTGTATCATAACGAAGGCAATGGCAACTTTTCGAAAGTAGGCGCTGGCGATATTACTTTAGATAAAAGCGATGCAGTAGGTGCTACATGGGCCGATTATGATAATGATGGCTATCAAGATTTATTTATTCCAAGCAATAATCCATTGCGCAAAAATGCTTTATATCATAATGATGGCAACAATCATTTTACAAAAATAACTACTGGTATAGTGGTAACCGATGGCGGTTATTCAGTAGCCAGTTGTTGGGGCGATTATAATAATGATGGCAAATTAGATTTATTTGTATGCAACACTACAGGCATTAGCAATTATTTATACAAAAACTTGGGCAATGGCAATTTTCAAAAAATAACTACTGGTGCTATAGCTACTGATGCAAGTGCATCGCATGGTTGCAGCTTTGCTGATATTGATAACGATGGCGATTTAGATATTTATGTAACGGCAGATGCAGGTAAAAATTTCTTATACATGAATAATGGCAACGAAACTTTTACATCTAACAAAACAGAAAAAATAGTAACCTTAATTGGTAAATCATTTGGGCATTCGTGGAGCGATTATGATAAAGATGGTTTTTTAGATTTATTTGTAACTACACATGGCAACCAACGTGATTATTTATTTCATAACAATGCAAATAATAATAACAGATGGGTAAATATTAGATTGATAGGTACGGTATCAAACAAATCTGCCATTGGTGCTAAAGTACGAGTAAAATCGAATGGCAAATGGCAAGTTAGAGAAGTAAATTGTCAATCGGGTTTAGGCGGTCAAAGCTCTTTGGCTCAACATTTTGGCTTAAAAAACTGTTCACGAATTGATAGTATTCAAATTATTTGGCCAAGTGGTTATGTACAATCATTAACTAATCAAATGGTAGATAAATTTTTAGTAATTACCGAAGATAAAGGTGTATTACTTAAAGGCAAAGCTTACTATGATGCTAATAATAACTGTAAGCAAGATGCTAACGAAGTGGCTATTCCGAACCAAACTATTACCATTAACCCAGGCAATATTAAAGTAGTAACTAATGATGCAGGTATTTATAATGTGTATTTAGCTAAAGGTAAAAAAACTGTTTCGTTTAATAATAATGCTACTTGGGTTAGTAGTTGTGTAAATTCAATTTCGTTTACCGTAAATAATTTAAGCTCGGCATTAAGCGATGTTAATTTTGCTTTAAGAGCTAATTGCAATAAACCTGATTTGGCTATCGAAGGCGGTACTACAGCTTTAAAACGTGGGTTTAAAAATATTTATAAATTAAAAATATACAATAATGGTGGTGCCAATTCGAGCAATTATGTAGTTAAATTTACTATACCTACTAATCAAATTTCGATAAAAAGTACAACGCCAAATTATACATCAACTTACATTACAGGCAATAAAAAAACCTATGTATGGAATATGGCTGCTGGAATTAATATTGGTGGCAATTTTGAAATCAGTATTATTGATTCGGTAAACAGATTAGCTACTTTAAAAGATTCGGTAATTACTAAAGCCGAAGTGGTATACGAAACCGAATGCAATAAAAACAATAATATTTTTACTGATAAAAACTTTATTGTGGGCAGCTACGACCCAAATATGATGGTAGTATCGCCCCAAGGCGAAGGCACCGAAGGCTTGATAAAAGCTACGGATACTTTAACGTATAAAATTATGTTTCAAAACTTTGGTAACGATTCGGCATCGTTTGTAGATATTACAGATACATTGCCCGAAAATATTGATTTATCTACTTTTCAATTTAAATCGAGCAGCCATAAATGCACTTATAATGTAGGCGATGATAGAATTTTACAAATTCATTTTGAAGCTATTAATTTGCCTTATGCATCGGTTGATGAGGCTGCAAGCAATGGTTATTTTAGCTTTTATGCAAAACCAATTAGCGATATTCAAGGCGGTTCGGCTATCGTTAATCAATCTACTATTACATTTGATTATAACGATGCAATAGCTACCAACAAAGTAAAAAATACTATTTACAGCTATCAAGCTAATGAAGAAAAACATGAAGTATTTATGTTTCCTAATCCAACTTCAGATTATACAAATTTAGTATTACCCGAAGGCACTTTTGAAAACGTAACCAAAGCCGAAATATTGGTTTATAATATATCGGGCAAATTAGTAAGCCAGTTAAATTGGGATAATCTTTCTACCCATCATTATCAATTACCTACTAATAGTTTAGAAACAGGCTTGTATCAAGTAATAGTAGCTACGGATACTAAAAAAGTATTCGCTAATAAATTGCAAGTAGTACATCCATAAAATAATTACGCAAAACAATATTTAACAACCACAAATCGTAAATTTTACCAAATTTATGATAAACACTACAACAAAGCCGATGCAGTTTGCATCGGCTTTGTTGTTTAAAAACCATTTCAAACTCAATATTATTCGTTTTTAATTCAATGCTGATTAAATAGTCTACCCTCAAAAGTCCCTTGGGCTTTGTAAAAATTGGCTAAAAATTTATGCTCAACATATAAATTTTCTTAACGCTAATTTTTACATTCCCATTATCTTTCTCACCTCATTTAATGTAGCCGATGCACTTTCACGAGCCTTTTCGGCACCCATTTTCAATACTTTTTCTTGGTAAGGTTTATCATTAATAATATCATTAATTCGGCTTCTGATAGGTGCCGTAAACAATATAATATCTTCGGCTAATTGCTTTTTTAAATCGCCGTATCTAATGCTGCAATCATTATATTTTGTTTCAAAATGATTAACCGTATCAACCGTTGAAACCAATTTTAATAAAGTAAAAATATTTTTTACAGCATCGGGCATTTCCGAATTTGGCGTTGTAGGTCCACCATCTGTAACGGCTTTCATCACTTTTTTACGAACCACTTCGGGTTCATCTCTTAAATAAATTCCGTTACCATCGCTCTTTCCCATTTTGCCAGTGCCATCTAAACCAGGCACTGTGATAGGCGTACCCGAAAATGTAAAAGGATAAGGTTCGGGAAAAAAATCGGTTTTGTATAAATGATTAAATCGGTTTCCAAAATTTCTGGTCATTTCTAAATGCTGCACTTGGTCTTTGCCTACAGGCACTTTATGAGCCTTATGGATTAAAATATCAGCTGCCATCAATACTGGATATGTAAGCAAACCTGCGTTCACATTTTCTTCCTGCTTACGTACTTTATCTTTAAATGAGGCTACTCTTTCTAACTCACCTTTATAAGCCAACATATTCAACAATAAATACAATTGCGGTATTTCGGGTATATCGCTTTGTGCATACAATACCGATTTTTCGGGGTCTAATCCACAAGCCAAATAATCAACCAAAACTTCATTGGTATTGCGTTTAAAATCATCGGGCGTAGGATGTGTGGTTAGCGAATGCAAATCGGCAATAAAAAAATTGCAGTGATAGTTTTTATCTTCCTGCATTTTTAAAAAATGAGTTGCTGCGCCAAAATAATTTCCTAAATGAAGGCAGCCTGTGCTTCGCATTCCGCTTACTACTATTTCCATTGTTGTTGAATAAATTTTTTATTTAAATTGAAATGCTATACCCACACCATATTGATTAATTAATGGCGCAATTGTTAAATCATCGCTCATATTAAAACCGCTTAAATGTGCATCAATATTAGCATCTACTATGTTTAAAATATACAAAGCCGTTAAAGTTAAAACCGATACATCAATATTCTGACGGAAGTATTTTTTTATCCTCAATAAATCATCTACTGTAGCGCCATTTTTATTTAAATCGTATTTTTTATAAGAATAATCTCTTACCAAAATGGGTTCATTATCATTTGATGCATCATTATCCTGCAATCGGGTAATGCCATTTCGAGTATTGGTATAGCCCGAATAATTTACTAAAATAAAATACGAAGCCACACCAATGCTGGCATACACAATGGGCGCTTTCCAATATTTACGATTATAAATTTGCCCTAAGCCTGGGCATACTGCCGAATAAATGGCTGCCCGTTTTGGATTAGGTTTAAATATATGTGTAGAAGTTATTGCTAAAGAATCTTTTTTTAAAATAGAAGTTTTTACGGTATCCATTTTTATAGTTGATTGTGCATCAACATCAGTAATAAAAAACATACACCCAATAATTGCAGTACAAAAAAACAGCAAATTGATGTTATGATTTTTCATTCGAAATAAAATAAAGCAGCGGTTGGTTAAATATTAAATATATCAATAATTCGGTTCAAATCTTCATCCGAAAAAAACGGAATCGAAATTTCGCCTCGTCCTGTAGCGCTTCTGTTCAGCTTTACACGAGTTGAAAAATGTGACGTTAATTTATCTTGCACCTTTTGATATTCGTAAGCAATATTGCTTTGTTTGGTTTTCTTTTGGGTTACACTTTTGCGTTTCATTTGCGAAACAGCTTGTTCAACTTGGCGTACCGACAGATTCTTTTTTTCTATTTCTTTAAAAATAAATAATTGCTCATCTACATTTTCTAATCCAAGCAAAGCCCTTGCATGCCCCATGCTTACTGCTTTTTCTTTCAATGCCATCTGCACTATTTCGGGCAATTTTAATAATCGTAAAAAATTAGCTACTGTGCTTCTATCCTTCCCTACTCTTTCGGCTAATTGTTCTTGATTCAATTCGCATTCTTTCATCAATCGTTGATAATTGATAGATATTTCAATGGGGTTTAAATCTTCACGTTGAATATTTTCAATCAATGCCATTTCTAACATTTCTTGATCGTTGGCAGTTCTAATATAAGCAGGTACGGCTTCTAAACCAGCCATTTTGCTAGCTCGTAAGCGGCGTTCGCCACTTATCAATTGGTATTTATTGTTTTCTAATCTTCGTACCGTGATGGGTTGAATTAAACCATGTACAGCTATAGATTGGGCTAAATCTTCTAATCTATCTTGATCAAAATCAACACGGGGCTGAAATGGATTTACCTCAATTTGATTTAATTGAACTGCCGAAACACTATTTGTATTACTAGAAGTTACATTCGGAATCAACTCTTCCGAATCATCATCAATTGATTGCAATAAAGCTCGTATTCCTCTGCCTAATTCTGCTTTTTGTTTTGCCATTTTTATTCTGAAATAATTATTTCGGTTATATATTTTTATCTTCTACATCAATTATTTTATCTTCAGTTTTAATTTTTGTTTTACTGTTTTTTTGTAAAATCTCTCTTGCCAAATTTAAATAATTTAAAGCCCCTGTGCTATCGGCATCGTAGGTTATTACCGATTTTCCTATCGTTGGTGCTTCGCCCAATTTTGTATTGCGATGAATGATGGTATTAAACACTAAATCTTCAAAATGAGGTTTAATTTCATTTACTACTTGATTGCTTAATCGCAATCGGCTATCGTACATGGTTAATAAAATACCTTCAATTTCTAATGCAGTATTTAATCTTGTTCTTACTATTTTAATGGTGTTTAATAATTTGCCTAAGCCTTCTAATGCAAAGTATTCGCATTGTACAGGCACTAATACCGAATCGGCTGCCGATAAGGCATTTACAGTAATTAAACCCAATGATGGCGAACAATCAATTACAATAAAATCATAATCGGCTCTTACCTCTTCTAATAATTTTTTTAATATTTTTTCACGATTGGGATGATTTACCAATTCAATTTCGGCACCTACCAAATCCATACTGGCTGGCAATAAATCTAAATTTGGTGTAGATGTTTCGATAATTGATTTTTGAATTTTAGCTTCGCCAATCATACATTCATACACTCCTTGTTTTACAGCTTTTGGCTCAATACCAATACCCGATGTGGCATTAGCCTGCGGATCGGCATCTACCAATAATGTTTTATATTCTAACACTGCAAAACTGGCTGCCAAATTAATAGCAGTAGTAGTTTTACCTACACCACCTTTCTGATTAGCAATCGTTATTATTTTTCCCATAGTTCCTATAAATTACGCAATAAAAAATTTTGATAAAGATAAGCCTTTATAAGGCAATGAAAAACGAAATAGTTTTTATTAATCCACAAATAATTAACTATTGTAATAAGCTACGATGTATAAAATTAATTGCCATACAACCAACTTTCGGGATTAAATTTCGAAGTGTTTTTGTAAATTTCAAAATGCAGTTCGGTTTTATCTTCATCCGTATTGGTATGTACTTTACCAATTACTTGTTTTAATTTTACTTTATCGCCACGTTTTACAAATGCATCTTCAAGGTTAGAATAAACTGTAAAATATTCGCCATGTTGCACCAATACAGCTGTATGAAATGAAGGATTTGTAAACACAGCTTTTACTTCGCCTTCAAAAACTGCTCGAACATTTGCACCTACCTGTGTTTTAATATCAACACCATTATTATTTACTTTTACATTGGCTAAAACTTCATGATCGGATACCCCAAAATGGCTTACAATAAAGCCCCGTTCAACAGGCCATGGTAGCTTGCCTTGATTGGCTGCAAAATTTTCGCTTAATGCTTTTGCTTCGGGTGTTAATGCTAAAATGTGCGACGTAGTACCCCCAGCATCATTTTTTTTCTTGGCGGCTTCAATTTCTTTACGAATAAAATCTTCAATCAACTTATTTAGTTTGGCAGCAGCTTTTTTCTTTTCTTTTACCTCATTCATTAATTGTGCTTCTTTGCCTTTTAGCTCGGCAACTACTCTATCTTTTTCTTGTTTTTCTTTTTCTAAAGTTTGTTTTTGTTTTTGTTCGTTATCAAGCATTACTACTTTTTCTTCCTTTTGCCCATGTAGTTCTTGTAATTTACCAATTCGAAGCACTTTTGTTTCTTTTATTAATGTAGCTTGTTGCTTTCTATAATCGCTGTATTGTTTTAAATAATTTATTCTTAATAAGGCATCATTAAAATCATTTGCCGAAAAAATAAAAAGCACTTTATCTAATTCGCCATGTGATTTGTAAGCTTTTACAATAAGCCTTGAATATTCGGCTTTTAACGAATCCAACCTTATATCTAATGTTACAATTTGTTTT
>JBEEMV010000068.1:0-12739 GCA_041192505.1 Bacteroidota bacterium | reverse complement strand
TGCTTGTACGATTGGCATTAATATCTGGATTCTTACTTTCATCATAAGTTTCAACAGATACAGGATGTGCCATATCGGGCATATATTCTAAGCCTGGTTTTTTTGCATCACGAAAACAAGAACTTGCAAAAATTGCTAAGGCAAAACTTCCTGTTAATAATAATTTATTTCTCATTTTATATTTAGTATTATTTCCTAAAACTAATTTCATTTAATATAATTCTAATAATCCAACTTCGTTATTTTGAATGAATAATTTTATTTCATCAAAATTCTTTTCTAACAATTCTACAATTTCATTTGTAGATGAATTTCCTATTCTTAACCAAATTACTTTGGGCGGAAATCCTTTTATCATCATCATTTCAAAATAATCTTCATCAAATGTAACGATGACTAATTCTTCTTTTTTTGCTACATCCCAAATTTCAGTATCTGTTTTTCCATTTAATCCATGATACAAAGTATGCTTGCTTTCAGGAAATTTACTTTCAATTTTTTTTAATATTCTAAAAGAAATATTTTCATCGAATAGTAATTTCATTTTATGCCACTTTTAAAATTCTTTCTTTGTCGGCCGCATATTGTAAACAAGACATAATCTGCTGCTTATTTAACTGCGGAAAATCTTCTATAATCTCATCACTACTCATTCCGCTTGCTAACCAACTTAACACATCATATACACTAATTCTTGTACCTGTTATACAAGGTTTCCCAAATCTTATTTCGGGATTGATAGTAATATATTGATGATAGTCTAACTTCATTTTATCCTAATTTATATTTATACCAATCTTCAATTACTTTGGTATTTACTTCTTCGGCTCCACTTTGTTTTAAAATATTGGTAATGCTGGCTTCATCCGAATGTTCATCCACTTCAATAGCTACTACCATTTTATCATCAGTTTGGCGTAAATCCATAATATGTTTTTGAACGCCAGGAGCCAATCTACATAAATACATAAATGTAGCTACCATACCTGCTGATGCACATAATACCGTTAATTCGAAAGTGATAGGAATGTATGCTGGTAAAGCCCAAAATGGCTTGCCACCAAAATTTACTCTCCAATCAAATGTATTTGCCCAAGTAATAAAACCTAATGCTATTGAGGTACCTGTAATACCATAAATAAAACCACCAATGTGTAATTTACTTTCACGTAAACCCATTACAGTATCTAAACCGTGAATTGGAAATGGTGTGAATACATCATGAATTTTAATTCCTTTTTCTCTGATTTGTGGTACGCCATTCAACAATATGTCTTCATCGCCGAATATACCCAATAAGAATTTTTTGCTTCCCATTTTTATTATTTTATGATTTACGATTTATGATTTATGATTGCTCACAAATGTCTAAATCAAAATTTCTATTTTTATTTAGTCTTTACTAAGAGCTTTCTACGCCGCATCTACCGATGCTTCTTTATCTAAAATTTGTTTTAAATCAGCTTCTCTATTTGGTGTATTACCTGTTACTTTTAATACATGCTTAATCTCAGCCACTGCTACTACAGGGAAATATTTAGCAAATAATAAGTATAAAGTAAAAAACAAACCAAATGTGCCTAAATAGAATCCAATATCAACCCAAGTTGGTGAGAACATGCTCCAACTTGATGGTAAATAATCACGATGTAATGATGTAACGATGATTACAAAACGTTCGAACCACATACCAATATTTACTACAATTGAAATAAAGAATGTCCAAAAAACACTTGTACGTAATTTTTTGCTCCAAAATAATTGAGGTGAAACCACATTACACAACATCATTCCCCAATAACTCCACCAATATGGTCCTAATGCACGATTCATAAATGCATATTGTTCATATAAACTGCCCGAATACCAAGCCGTAAACAATTCAGTTAAATAAGCACAACCTACTATTGAACCTGTTAAAGTAATGATACGATTCATTGAATCGATATGACTTAAAGTAATATATTCTTCTAATCTTAATAATTTTCTTGTCATCAACATTAAGGTTTGCACCATTGCAAAACCCGAAAACACCGCACCAGCAACGAAGTATGGTGGAAAGATAGTAGTATGCCAACCAGGAATTACTGAAGTAGCAAAGTCAAAAGATACAATTGTATGCACAGATAATACAAGCGGTGTAGATAAACCTGCTAATACTAATGATAACGATTCATGACGTTGCCAATGTTTTGCAGAACCTGTCCAACCGAATGATAAAACGCCATAAAATTTTTGTTGCCAGATTTTTTTTGCTTTATCACGAATTGTTGCAATATCAGGAATTAAGCCTGTGTACCAAAACATTAATGAAACCGAAAAATAAGTTGAAATGGCAAATACGTCCCACAATAATGGTGAAACAAAGTTTGGCCATAATGGACCACGAGTATTTGGATAAGGTAAAATGAAAAAGCCCATCCATACACGACCCATGTGCAATACAGGGAATACGCCTGCGCACATTACCGCAAAAATCGTCATCGCTTCGGCAGCACGATTTACACCAGTACGCCATTTTTGGCGGAATAATAATAAGATGGCTGAAATCAAAGTACCGGCATGACCGATACCAATCCACCATACGAAGTTGGTAATATCCCAAGCCCAACCTACTGTTTTGTTGCTACCCCATGTACCAATACCATAGTACACAAAATAGGTAACGCAAAACATACCATACAGTAATAAGGCAACCGAAATTCCAAAAACAATATACCACTCTTTGGTAGGTTTACCAAAAATGCTATTTGTAATGTCGTGGGTAACGTCGCCGTACGACTTGTTTCCTTCTACTAAAGGTTCCCGTAATGATGATTCTTTAAATGACATAATTTTTATAATTTGCTAATTAGCTAAATGCTAATGTGCTAATTTGTTTATTTATTTCTAATTCACCTATAATCAAAAATGGTTTAATCAAAATTTGATTTAACTATTTAAGCATGTTCTTTTTTAGCTTCCTGTTTTTCCTCATGATGATGTCCTTTGCTTTCCATCCAAGATGCAGCACCATCAGCATTTCTAACTTTTGCTAAATAACCAACTGAAGGTTGAACATGAATTTCTTCTAACACAAAGTATAAGCGGCTTTCATCTTCGGCATCATACATTTTTCTAACTGCACTTTCTTTGTTATTGATATCACCAAATACAATGGCATCAGCTGGGCAAGATGATTGACAAGCAGATTTAATCATACCATCAGCCAACATCATATTGTTTTTCTTAGCTTCTAATTTGCCTTCTTGAATACGTTGAACGCAGAAAGAACATTTTTCGATAACACCTCTTGCACGTACTGTTACATCTGGATTTAACACCATACGGGTTAAACTATCAGCCATACCCAATACTTCGATTTCTGCCATCATATTGTCTTCAAAACTATCTGCACCATTCCAATCCATCCAGTTGAAACGACGAACTTTATATGGACAGTTGTTAGCACAATATCTTGTACCGATACAACGGTTATACGCCATTTGGTTTAATCCTTCGCTGCTATGATTGGTTGCATTTACTGGGCAAACATTTTCACAAGGTGCATTTGTACAATGTTGACACATCATAGGTTGAAATACCACTTGCACATTTTGAAAATCAGGATTGGCATTGATATTTTTTTCCATGGTATTATAGCCATCCTTACCATCGCTTACTGAATAATATCTATCAATACGTATCCAATGCATTTCATGACCACGAACCACATGATTTTTACCAACTACCGATACGTTGTTTTCAGATTGACAAGCAATTGTACAATTGCCACAACCCGTACAACTATTCAAATCGATAGCCATATGCCATTTATGACCTTCATATTTATGGTCGCCGTATCTTTTATCGGGTCCATAAAGTGTTGTCATCATTGCTTTTATCTCTTCTCTATCTTCGTTTACAGCTTTCGGATTTTCTGTATGCGATTTTAAAGTTGTTTCTTTAATCACTCGTCTACCTTCGTAGCTATGATGTAATTGAGTTTGAGCTAAAGTAAATGTTTCATTTGTTCCAGTTACTTGAGCATCAAATGCAGATGAAATCCATGTTGAACCATTCCAAGTTTTAAATGGATAAGCATTTTGACCAACTCCAGTTCCAACTTTACCTGCATCTGTTCTACCATATCCTACTGCAATTGCAATAGTATGATCAGCCAAACCTGGTTGAACTAATGATGGTAATTTGATGGTGGTATTACCCACTTTTATAGTAACCATTTTAGTTTCTTTAGCATCCCAAACTGGTTTGTGATCGCTAAATAAACTTCCGTTATTTTCTAATAATCCTAATTCTAAAGCTGTGTTGTACGATACACAAGCATAATTATCCCAAGTTGTTTTAGTTATTGGATCTGGCATTTCCATCAACCATGGGTTGTTAGAATTTTTACCATTACCAATTGCTACTTTTTCATACATAATTACTGCCATTGATTTGTTTTTACCCGAATAGGTAGAACTAATAGCCGCAATTGCTGAATTAACATCGCCTTTTACTGATGTAGTTGATGCTGTAGCTTTTTTATCTTCTGCTTTTACTGCTACTTTTTCAACGTGTTTAATGGTAGCCGAAGAAATTGAACCTGTTGTGAATACGCCATTTTTAACAGCATTATCCCAATCATTTACATCGCCTTTTAAAATATTTTTTGTCCAATTTTCTTGTAAATAAGAATAGTAATCGCTTGGGCAATCTATCCATTTTAATAAACTATCTTGAAACTGACGAGTTTTGAATAATGGAGCGATAACTGGTTGGCAGATACTATATTGACCAACTTTTGGTTCAGCATCATTCCAGCTTTCAAGAAAATGATGATCGGGTGTATGATAATTGCAAAGCTTAGTTGTTTCATCCATTCTATCATTGAATGAAATTCTACAAGCTACTTTTTTAATTGCTTCAGCAAATTTTTGTGTAGGATAATCGTAAGCAGGGTTGCAACCTACAATCATTACTGTTGTATATTTTCCTGCGCCCATATCTTCAATCAACGCAGCTACTTCGGCATCATTGCTTTCAGCATAATTTGCATAATGATTAATATCTACTGTTGAACCATAATTGCCCAACATAGTATTAATATGGTTTACCACCATTTGAATATTAGCATCGTTGCTACCCGAAACAACTAATGTAGTTCCTTTTTCAGCAGCAGCTAATGCCTTAGCCGCTTTATCTAATCCTTTAATATTGCTACTACCACCATTTAAAATGCTATACAAACCTGCCACTGCCAAACCTTCTTCAGTTGGATGGATTACAATTCTTGCATCAGCATTAGCACCCGTTAAACTTAAATTAGATTCAACTTGGAAATGTTTGCTCATTTCCTTTTTACCATTGTTCAATTTTCTGCCTTGAACATATTGTTTTGTAAATTCAGTTGGCGAAACCCAAGTTCCTAAAAAATCGGCACCAAAACTTACTATTACATTTGCTTTTTCAAAATTAAACGATGCTAAAGCTCGTTTGCTAAAGTTAGCTTCGTTAGCCATCAACATACCGCTATATGATTGTGCATCATAAGTTACATGTTTGCTGCCAGCGTATTTTTTAGTAAAATCTTCAATTACAGATTTGGTAGATGGAGAAAGAATAGTTGAAGTAACAATGGCTACTGCTCCTTTTGCTAATTCGCTTTTTATTGCTGCATCAATTTTATCCCATGATGCTTCGCTGCCAGCCATTGATGGGGCTTTTGAACGACCTGTATCATACAAACTTAATACACTTGCTTGTACACGAGCACTTGTACCACCTTTTGTTATTTCGCTTTGATGATTTCCTTCAATTTTTATCGGACGACCTTCACGGCTTTTTACCAAAATACTGCAATATTCGCCGCCATCAGCATAAGTAGAAGCATACCAATTGGCAACACCTGGAACAACTTCCTCGGGCTTAATTACATAAGGTATAGCTTTACGAATAGGAATTTCGCAACTGGCAGCTAATGTAGCAGCGGCTACACTAAAGCCCATTACTTTCAAGAAATCTCTACGGCCTGTACTTTGCGAAGTAAGGCTGTCGCTAAACATTTCAACCAAAGGCAATTCTTCGCTAAATTCATTCTGAACTTGCGTAGTATGCTCAGGCGTTTGTTGCATTTCTTCAAAACCTTTCCAATATTTTTTTTCCATTTTTTTGAATGTATTAAGTACTATGTACTAAGATTTTTATTTTTTAGTTCCTTCACTTCGTTTAGGATGACGGCTTCGAATTAACTGTGGGCTTGTCATTCTGAATACAAAGAAGAATCTGAATTTCAATTTTCAAATTTTCTAATCTTCACAATTAATAATGGCATTTTTGGCATTCTAAACCACCCATCATGGCTTCTGTAACACCTTTTATTTCGCCTTTATCCATTTGTTTGTGTAATTTTTCATACATACCATAGTATTTGTTTTCATTAAACAATACTTTAGTTTCACGATGACAGTTGATACACCAACTCATTGATAGTGGCTGATTTTGAGCTACTACTTCCATTTCTTGAATTTGACCATGGCAAGTTTGACACTCTAAACCACCAGCTTTAACGTGTTGTGCATGACTAAAAAATACATGATCAGGTAAATTGTGAATACGAATCCATTCAACAGGTTTGCCTGTAGTATATGCATCACGAATTTTTTGAATCTCTTCCTTACCTGTTCCATTTACAGTTTCGCCTACTGCTTTATGACAGTTCATACAGATATTAACGGTAGGAATACCTGCTTGTTTACCTTTTTCAACACCTACGTGGCAATATTTACAATCAATAGCCATTCCGCCATTTTCAACAGCGCCAGCATGTAATTTGTGTGAATATTTAATAGGTTGGGTTGGCATATAACCTTGCGAACGACCCATATCAACAGCTGAATCAGCCGCACGATAACCCACAAAAATTACGATTAAGATAAGAATGAAACCAATCATTCTACGGTTTTTGTATAATGGAATTGGCTTAGGTAATACGCCTTCTTCTTTTTCGTTTACTAAGTTGATTAAGTTTCTGTTTACTTTACCAATCAATAAATAAACTACTAAAAATATAATGAATAATAATGCTAAGAAATAGACAGCATCGCTGTTTTCTTCTTTAGCTGCGCCGCCGCCTGCACTGGCATTATCAACTTTTACGGGTGCTTTATAAGTTTTAATATAATCTAAAATACCGTCAATTTCTTCATCTTTTAAATTTGGAAATTGAGTCATTTGAGTTTTACTCCATTTGTTGAATAAATCAACAGCGTATTTATCGCCACTAGCTACAACAGCCGATGAATTATGAACCCATTTATAAACCCAAGCTCTGTCTCTGCGCTTTTCAATGTCCTTTAAAGCAGGACCAGTCATGTCTTCAGTTATTTTATGACAGCTAGAGCAATTGTTTTTGAAAATCGCTTCGCCATCAACCGCAGCAAATGAAAATTTGGAAACAAAAAAAGTTAAAAACAAAACCGCCAGAATAGGCTTAAATACAGAGGTTTTCAGTTTTTGCATATATTATTCGATAGAAAAATTAATGAGCCGTTTTTTTAGATGTTGGCAAAAATAGTATCTGAAATTGAAATTTTATAACTCTATGTTAATAAAATTAAAAATTGTTTTGCCCACCGCCCAAAACCCTTGTATAGTAAATGATTCAGGGCATGTATGATTTTTGTCATGTATTATTTTAAACCCTAATCCGATGCTTTAAATTAAAAATCGACAGAAAGCAATAATGTAATTGGCAAAATGCTTGTGTTTTGAAATGGAGATAAAGGAAAAAGTGTGACTGACGATTTAAGCGGATATTTTAGCTTTTTAAACCAAGTATTATTAATGCCTATTCCAAAATTCAAATTGGCTGCATTAAATTTTAAAATATTTGTTTCGGTGGCATAACCAAACACAAAAGTTAAATACGATTTTAAATTATAATCATACTCGGCAAATACCGATTGTTGCAATTCTTGTTTATCATTTAATACCGAATAGCCCAATATGGCGCTTTTTTTAGCATTAAAAATATATTGAAATCGGCATGAATACAGTTGATATAAATTAGCATCGTAACCCAAATCATTAGCTAAAAAAGTTTTATTGCTGAAATAGGTATAGGCATCTACTGTAACAGAAAATTTATCTGAAAAACGATACGATAAAAACCCATCTAAACCATTAGCATCCAACGATGCAATGCTTGATGATGCTAAACAAACAAAGCCACCTACTTCAAAATTTTTATTATTATCGTACGAACACATAAATTGCACCGCTGGATAAAAATTATAAATATCGCCATTCCAACTATTGGTATTGCCTACTAAAAATTCATAGCTTACAAAAGCCGAATCATCAATATTGTTATATTTTTTTCGAACTATTATTCTTGATTTATGTATTTTATTAAAATAATGATGCCTAGCAAAACTATGCTGCGCAGTGGCTTTGATGCTACCGCATACAAACAAAGAAATAAAAAAATATTTTATAAATGGCTGATGCAAAATGGATTTTAAAGTAGAAATAATGAATGACTAAGGTATTGAAAAAATAGAACTGAGATTTGAAAACACAATTAACTTCTTCAGAAAATGCTTACTAACAACCTTCTTCTCTTTTGCAGTGAATACTGAATTTTAGACGTATAGTGAAGATTGGTATTTTTCGATTAATTTTTTTACCTCAACAATATTACATCACCTTTATAAAATTCTTTTTGTTGGGTGGTAGGGTTAATAAAAGAAACAAAAAATACATAAGCGCCCACTTCTTGCAATATGCCATTAAATGTACCATCCCAAGCGGTGCCGAATAATGTGGTTGAAAATACTTTTTGCCCAAGGCGATTATAGATTTTAAATTCGTATTGTTGGGGTTCAATATCACAAGCCATAATGGGTTTAAATGTATCATCAATGCCATCATTATTGGGCGTAAATGAATTAGGAAATAAAACCTTACAATCGCAATCAATAAAATTTATTGTAATAGAATCAGCAACTGATGCACAAGGTGGCATGGCTATCATTACATGATACAAGCCCGATGTGTCAACAGTTATAGCATTATTTGCTGTATGATTATTCCATATATAATTTGCGGCGGCATATTGTGGAGCAGATAAAATAATGGTATTGCCTACACATAAATTTGTATCACTACCCAAATTAATTTGAGGTAAATTAATTACCGATAAATGAATGGTGATAAACGAATCGCAACCCGAAAGATTTAGCAAAGTATCTTTATAAATACCTTGTTTGCTTACTTGCAAGCCATTAGGCAATGTATACAACTGATTACTACAAATTACTGGATTCAAATTAATATTACTGATACTGTTAACTACCAACTGAAGACTGATTAAAGAATCGCATCCATTTTTGTTTACCAAAGTATCATAGTAAATGCCGCTTGTGGTAAGCATTTGGTTATTGAATAGATAAGATTGATTGCTACAAATGGTTTTTGAAAGATTAGAAAACGAAGCCGCTTTTACCAATAAATTTAGGGTATAAACACTATCGCAGCTTGTAGCGGATGGAATTGTATCATAATAAACACCAGCCGTATTTATTTTTTTGCCATTATGCAAAGTATAATTTTGATTACTACAAATAGTAATTGATTTAGTTTGATATTGATAATTTAAAACTGTAAGATTTGTTGTAATTATTGAATCGCAGCCAGTAGCATTCATAATGGTATCATTGTATGTTCCTGCTACTGTTTGCTTAAATCCCATAGACAACCGAAAAGTATCATTTTTACAAATAGTAATACTTTGTGTATAATAAGTTTTACTACATGCCAATACAGGTAAGCATGCTGTATCGGGGTCGTAGCGCCAAACATCCTCTTTGTCATGATTATCACACCCTTTACCAGTAAAAACAAATAATCTATTTTGATTATCTACCACCATGCAAAATAAACTTCTACCTGGGATTCTATTTGTAGCATACGAAACGCCTAAAGGCAATCTAGTTACACCTCCAAAAGTTAAATTGGTGCATCCCGAATAACCTGGTCCATTATATACACCATTTAACCATTTAAACTGATTGGTGTTACTATCAAATACCCATAAATCCGTATTGCAAATGGTGCCAAACAGCTCGGTACCTGCAAATAAATAAGTAAGATGCTTTAAATTATTAACCAACTGCGCCCCTCTCCAATCGTGCCTTGCCCCTGGCACACCTATTTGGCAATAGCCTGTGTAAACACCCATATTATTGATTTGATTTGTGCCAGCTACCCATGTCCATATATTTGTTTTTAAATTATATCGCCAAGCATCATTATGGTTCATACCACCAAATAATAAAAGATTGTAAGCTGTATCTTGCGATGCTGCATAACCATCACGGGCTGATGGTAAATTAGTAGCAGCGGCTATACCTAATGCGCCATAACTACCTGCATCATTAAATACATTTGGTCCGTTTATCCATGTCCATTGTTTTGTAATGGGGTTATACTTCCATAAATCATTAGCTACACTGCCGCCCATATCAACTTTACCACCAAATAAATAAAAATTACCTTGCTTATCTACCCAATGAGTTATACTGCCCGAACGCCCACCTGGTGAATTATTAATGGCAGCTATACCTTTTGTGCCATAGATGGGTAAATTATTAGCTGTGCTATCGCCGCTTACCCACATCCAGTTTTGTGATGCAATATTAAATTTCCACATATCGCTTCGCAAGCCTGTGGTATCTTCGCCACCATATAGCCACAAATCGCCAGAAGCATCTGTCCAAGTTAACGAGCCTTGCCTACCACTAGGTGTACTATTTACACTGGCTACTCCTTTGGTTTGATAACGATTAGGAGGATGAACTATAGTGTAAACTGTATTATTATAATAAGGATATTTAAGGCCAATCCAATAGTTAAGTGATGTATTGTATCCAGAAAGGTTATTAAAAAATTGTTGAGTCCAATTAGGATTTGTTTTAAACCCAGCGAAGCAATAGAAAAATCCATTTTGCAATTTCCAATAAGATTGACTATAACTACGTGTAATATTATTATGATAGGCATAAAAATAATTACGATATCCTACTGAATCCCAGTTTGTAAGCTCTGAATGTATTCTACACAAAGTATCTCCTCTCATATATGCCCACTTACCAATGCCTTGAGCTTTGCTTACATGGCAAAAAATCAATAACATAAATAATAGGAGTAAAAATTTGCGAAGCATAATTTGTTCACATTGTTAAATTTTATGGAGTTGTAAAAATAGGGAACTAATTAATAGTTTGCAATAGGTAGTATTCAGCAAATCAAAAAAGGCTTTCAGAATTTTCTGAAAGCCTTTTTTGTAAAAAATACGCAACTCTAAAAAAATTGCCACCTCAAAAAATTATCTTTGCACCATTATGAGTAAAAAAGTAAGAGTTAGGTTTGCGCCAAGCCCTACAGGTGGCTTGCATATTGGCGGTGTACGTACTGCCTTGTTTAATTATTTATTTGCCAAAAAACATGGTGGCGATTTTTTATTGCGTATTGAAGATACCGACCAAACCCGATTTGTAGAAGGTGCTGAAGAATATATTATTGAAACCCTTAAATGGTGTGGCATTGAGCCCAATGAGGGCGTAGGTTATGGCGGCGATTATGCACCATATCGCCAAAGCGAACGCAAGCCCATGTATAGGCAATATGCTGAGCAATTGGTAGAGGCTGGCTATGCGTATTATGCATTTGATACACCCGAAGAATTGGATGAAATGAGAGAACGCATGAAAGCATCGGGCAACCCTGCACCGCAGTACAATTGGGCAACTCGTGAATACATGAAAAACTCTTTAACGCTGCCTGCCGATGTGGTAAAAGAAAAATTAGCAGCTGGCGAAAAGCATGTAATCCGCATAAAAATGCCACGAAATGAAGAAGTGAAATTTGAAGATTTAATTCGTGGTTGGGTAAGTTTTCAAACCAATCAAGTAGATGATAAAGTATTGTTGAAAGCCGATAATATGCCCACTTATCATTTGGCTGTGGTGGTAGATGATTACACGATGAAAATAAGTCATGCTTTCCGTGGCGAAGAATGGTTGCCCAGTGCACCAGTGCATGTATTATTGTATAAATATTTAGGATGGGAAGCTGAAATGCCTTTGTGGGCGCATCTTCCATTAATTTTAAAACCTGATGGCAATGGTAAATTAAGCAAACGTGATGGTGATAGATTAGGTTTTCCAGTATTCAGTTTAGATTGGACAACTAAAGATGGCGAAAAACAAAGTGGTTTTCGTGAACGTGGATTTTTGCCCGAAGCATTAATCAATTTTTTAGTTTTATTAGGCTGGAATCCTGGCATTGCACAAGAGATTTTTACATTAGATGAAATGGTTGAACGCTTTGATATTGCTCGTGTTCATCAAGCTGGTGCAAAATTCGATTTTGAAAAATGCAAATGGTTTAATCATCAATATGTACAAAAAATAAGTAATTCGGTTTTAGCCGATGTTACTGAAAAAATATTAGCAGAGAAAAATGTAACGGTTGAAAGAGCTTATTTAGAGCATGTTTGCGGCTTAGTAAAAGAACGCTGCACATTTATGAATGATGTGTGGGATAATGCATTTTTCTTTTTTCAACGCCCAGTTACTTTTGATGTAGAAGCTGTAAAACCAAAATGGAATGATGATAAAAAATCATTTTTTGATGTGTTGATTTCAAGATTTGAAAACATTGGTCTGACGACCGAAGGAAGTCTGACCAATTG
>JBEEMV010000067.1:0-18286 GCA_041192505.1 Bacteroidota bacterium | reverse complement strand
GTAAATAAAAATTTAAAATTATCTATTCCATTAACCGAAATTTCATTGGCTTGATGATGTTCTATTTTCAAAATGGCATGTGGCATTCCTACTTGAATCAATAATTCATTCACTTCTTTTTCAAATGGAATTGAAGCCGCCAAACGCTTACCAGATAATACTTTAGCTTGATGAAGCAATTTTTGTTGTAATGCTTTTATTTCTATTTGCAATACATCCGATTCATCATTAGCCAACTGAACACTTTTAATTTTTTGCTCTACATCGTTCAAAATTTGTATCAATTCTGTTTCTGAATTAGTAGCATGTTTTTTCATTAATCTGTTCAACAAATCAATGCGTTCGTTTACCAATTGCAATCTTTCAGCATCAATACTAATCCCTTCTTCTGTTTTTTCAATTTCATCGGCAATATCTTTCAGCTCAATCATCGAACTGTTTAATCGTTCATATACATCAGCTATTTCGGGCTTTAATTGTTTAATAGATTGAATTAAATGAGTAACCGATTTTAGTTGATTTAATATTGATTCATCCGCATTATTCAACCCTGCATAAGCCTGTACCAAATTTAATTTTATGCTTTCAGCATTTTCTAAAACCTCCGATTCGGTTTCTAATTCAGCTAATTCATTTGCCTTTAAATCGGCTTCCGATAATTCTTTAAACTGATATTGATAGTAATCCAGATTGCGTTGCAGCTGCTCTTGTTCGGTAATTAATCGTTGTAGTTTATCCGATTTTTGAACAAATAATTTATAATCGCTTTTGTATTGCACTAATTCATTTTCATGTTGTGCAATGGCGTCAATAATTAATAATTGAAATTTAGCAGTATTCAAATGCAATGTTTCATGTTGCCTATGCAAATCCATCAATTGTTCGCCCAACGATTTTAAAACTTGAATAGTTGTAGGTGTATCATTTATAAATCCACGAGATTTTCCGTTAGGTGCAATCTCTCTTCTGATAATACAATGCCCATCATAATCTAATTCATGAGCCACAAAAAAATCTTGTAAGCCTAATTTATCAATTAAAAAATCGCCCTCAACAATACATTTTTTTTCTTTATCAAATAATACATCGCTATCAGCCCGTTCGCCCAATAGCAAGCCCAAAGCCCCAAGCATAATAGATTTACCAGCACCCGTTTCGCCAGTGATAATGGTTAGTTGGTTTGAAAAATTAATTTCAAGATGATTAATTAAAGCGTAATTCTGAATTTTTAAACTGGAAAGCATGTGTTTGTTTTTGCAACAGCAAATATATTGAAACCAATGTTGTAATGGTAATTGTTTTGCAATTAGGATGAAGATAAAATTAAATGCGAAACATAAAACTTCCTATTATATTTGTTTTAGCTATAAAACAAAAGAATTCCATCAATTAATAGACAAAAAAAAACTTCAACCAATAAGTAAAATGAATAACCTTAATCCAAAAGTTGATTGGTATTTTAACAAAGACCAACAATGGCAAAAAGAAATCAAGAAATTGAGAGTAATAATACTTGATTGTGGGCTTACTGAAGAGTTGAAGTGGGGCTGCCCTTCTTACTCATTTCCCAATTCTAATAGTAAACAGAATAGTAACATCGTTTTAATTCATGTATTTAAAGATTACTGTGCGCTTTTGTTTTTCAAAGGTGTTTTATTAAAAGACACAAATAATATTTTGATTCAGCAAACAGAAAATGTACAGTCGGCTCGGCAAATTCGGTTTACCAATAGTAGCGAAATAGTAAAACTGGAAGCAACAGTTAAAGCCTATATTTATGAAGCCATTGAAGTAGAAAAAGCTGGTTTGAAAGTAGCATTAAAAAAGCCAACTGAATTTAAAATGGCCGAAGAATTTCAAAAGCAATTAGACAAAAAGCCTACGCTGAAAAAAGCTTTTGAGGCATTAACACCTGGGCGACAAAGAGCCTATCTACTGCATTTTTCTCAACCCAAACAAGCCAAAACCCGTGAGGCAAGAGTAGAGAAATGCATGCCGCAAATTATTAATGGTAAAGGATTAGATGATTAGCAACTCAACCTTATTTAAAAAGGATTGCACTTCGTAGCACTACTTGCTACTAGTTTCTATAAAAATATATCAGTTAAATAATTTTAAACTATAATCAACGCAATGAAAAAAGAATTATCATCTAAACAACGGGAAGAATTACTTAATATTTTAAAAGCCCGTTTCGAAAAAAATAGTACTAGGCACAAAGATATTGAATGGGTAAAAGTGCAAGCAAAATTGGAAACGGCTAAAGAAAAATTATGGTCGTTGAATGAAATGGAAGCAAGTGGTGGCGAACCTGATGTAGTGGCCTATTATAAAAAAACAGATGAATTTGTTTTCTATGATTGCTCAATCGAAAGCCCTGTAGGTAGAAGAAGTTTTTGCTACGATGGTGATGCACTGAACTCAAGAAAAGAGAATAAACCTAAAAGCAGCGCTATTGATATGGCTGTTGCTATGGGTATCGAACTTCTATCCGAAGAGCAATATAGAGCATTACAGCAACTTGGAAAATTTGATTTAAAAACTTCAAGCTGGGTAAAAACACCTGCTGCTATCAGAAAACTTGGTGGTGCTATTTTTTGCGATTTTCGCTACGATACTGTTTTCGTGTATCATAATGGCGCCGAATCTTATTATGCCGCCAGAGGATTTAGAGGGGCATTAAAAATTTAAGGTTTTCAATACTTAAATTATCATAAATAAAAATGATTGATAACAACTCTATGATATAAAGATTTAATGCCTTGTAAAATAACTAATTGTAAACCTCTAAAACTTGTGTAAAATTTTATTAGTAAGGGTTTGATATATCTGAAGCTATCCAGTACAAGAATCCAGCAAAACAGAGAATTGTAAGCAATAAAATAATCACAAGTGCTGTTATTCGTTCAAAACTATGTTGCATAAAATAATGCTTTATAGAAATGACTATACAAACCTTAATTACGTTGCGTAACTTCTAAATTAATTTAAGGAAGGATGAATAGGATAATTGCTCATTACAGCATAATCGCCGCCTAATTTTTTTAATGATTGTCGCCAAATTTCATTATCATTTTCCGAAAAAATTATTTCATTTTCCGATTCAGAAATAATCCAAGCATCTTCTGTTAGCTCTTTATCCAATTGGGTTTTATCCCAACCACTGTATCCCAAAAAAAATTTTATTTTACTTAAATCAATTTCATTTTTAAGTAATAATTTTTTTACTAATTTAAAATCGCCACCCCAAAAAACGCCATCTAAAATTTCAACTCCATCTTTAATTTGTTCGCCAAGCGAATGAATAAAATGAAGTCTATCGCTATGTACAGGCCCTCCAAAAAAAACTGGAATGGATTGAATATTTTCTAATTCAGGAAAAAAATTTTCTAATTTTTCGGATAAAATTCTGTTTATAATAAAACCTACCGACCCCATTTCGGTTTGATGTTCGCATAACAAAACCACACTTCTGCTAAAATAATTATCTAACAAAAATGGTTCGGCTATTAATAGATTTCCTTTTTGTGGTTGATTCATGCAATCAAAAAAATAAAAATTACGCCATTCTTTCGGCAATTAATTCAGCAATATCTTTCAGCATAATGTCAGATTCTTTGCCTTTTTGTTTTACGCCATCTTCTAACATCGTCATACAAAATGGACAAGATGATGCTACCACATTTGCATTGGTTTCAATGGCTTGTTCAATACGTTCAATATTAATTCGCTTATCGCCAGGTTCATCTTCTTTAAACATTTGTGCACCGCCAGCGCCACAACACAAACCATTCGATTTGCAATTTTTCATCTCTACCAACTCTGCATCTAATACCTCCAAAACCTTACGTGGCGCCTCATAAATATCATTGGCTCTACCAATATAACACGAATCATGAAAAGTAATTTTTTTGCCTTTCATCAATTCGCCTTCTTTCATTTTTACTTTTCCTTCGTTAATTAATTGTTGTAAAAATGAGCTGTGATGAAGCACTTCATAATTGCCACCCAATTCAGGATATTCATTTTTTAAGGTGTTAAAACAATGCGGACAAGCCGTTACAATTTTTTTAATATTGTAATTATTCAATACCTGAATATTTTGATAAGCCAACATCTGAAATACAAATTCATTGCCTGCTCTTCGGGCTGGGTCGCCAGTACAGCTTTCTTCGCTACCTAAAATGGCAAATGAAATTTTTGTTTTATTTAAAATTTCAGCAAAAGATTTTGTGATTTTTTGAGCACGTTGGTCAAAACTTCCAGCACAACCTACCCAAAAAAGAATTTCTGGAGTTTCGCCTTGAGCAGCCATTTCACTCATTATTTTAACATCTGTCATAATCTATTTAATTAAATAATTTAGCAAATACAATTGCCAAAAGTAATTCTATAAAACATATTTTTCTAAAAATGATTGTGCATTTAATACTTCAATTTTACTAAAATAAAAATCAGATTCATCTTGCGTAATAATACATTTACAATTTGAATTAATAGCCGAAAAATATTCCATTCCATCTTCAAAATCGTGCACTTGTTTTTCGGTCACAACTTTTTTTACCACCAAATTATCAACCGTAGTAATTTGTAATTTAGATGATAGCAATCTTATTTTTTGCAATGCTGCTGCATTTCCATTTTTCTTTTCAGCAAAATAAAATGCAATAGCCAAACACAATGGCGAAGTAAATACTTTATATTTTTTATGATCAACAAGGCTTAAAACCCTTGCCGAGTAAGTAAACAAAGGGTACTCATTATTAACCACCGAAACTAAAATATTAGCATCTAAAAAGATATTCATTGGCGGCTTTTTAGATATTCTTTTTTAAGCGATTTGCTACTTTTTGGCTTTGTGTTATATTCGGCTTTACCTTCGGATACCATATTTACCCAATCAGAAACGGGTAAATTATCAAGGCTGTAATGCTTTGTAGAAACCGTTTTACGTAGTAAAAATTCAGTTAATCGTGAAAGACTAATATTATGGCTTTCAGCAAATTTTTTAGCTTCATCAATTACCGAAGCATCAAAACTTAATGTAATTTTTGCATCCATGATGTTAATTATTTTATACGACAAAGATAAAATACTTATACGTACAAATAAAATATTTTTAAAAAATTATGGCAAAAAAACAATCCTCTTTTCTGCTTTATCATTGGCAGATAAAACTTCAATTTTATCATAATCGCCCCTATCCCATTTAGGTATCATATTATCATAATAAAAACTGCCTGGGTTGCCACTTTGCCCACCAGGATAAATGCCATAGGCTTCGGTTTTTGGCGTTAACAAAACCACCATACGCCATGATGGTCCATGAGTTGAGCTAACTGCATTAACCGAATTTTTTTCGCCATTGCCATTTACTTTTACACTAAAAGGTTCAATTTTTGCAAGGTTTGCAATACTTGTAGCTCTATAATCAGCCCATTTGCTTTTGCCTTGTTTTTGTAGATTTTTAAATTCAACCATAGCTTGATTAAATGATAAAGTAAGATTATCTAACAAGGTTTCTTTTTTGTTTTTAGTAGTTATGTTATCATAAAATGCAAATGAACTATCACTAGCCATGATATAAATAAACACGTCTCTATTTGGTATTTCTAATCTGCTTTTATGCTGATTAAATTCATCATCAAAAACATCTTTTGTTAAATTATCATACCATAAATTATAGAAAGTGGTTGATTCGTTAGTAGCCGAATTTTGTTTATCCCAGGTAAATAATTTTGAAAGAAAATCTACTTCAGCAATTTGCAATTTGCAATTTGAAATTGCCTTTTCAAAATCTTCTACCCACAAATTATAGTTATCATTTTGCAAAGCTTTCATGGATGCAACCGAAGCCATTGAATCTTTTTGCAACACATCATTTATTCTTAAACTTCTGTATTCGTAATAATCGCCATAATAAAAATAAGGATAAGCTTTATCAGTAGGTTGTTGATTGGCGCTGCTTACAAAGCCACGTTCGGGATTTAAAATATGCGGATTTTGTTCATGCGGAATAAATGAATGCCAAAAATTTCGGCTATCATTTCCTTCTAAAATAAATTTTCCTTCCTCTTCTTTCAACACAGGAAATCTGCCTTGCTCCCAAATAGCAATGTCATTATTTTTTGCAGCAAATACAAAATTTTGCCCCGGCGATTGAAAATGACTAATGGCTTCATCATATTCATTAAAATTATTAGCTTTATTTAAATTGTAAATAGTAAGCATTTCGTTGCTTGGTAAATGGCTAATCCAAGCAACCGATAAGTTTTCAATTTTACCATTTAATTGATTGTTTTTATCGTATTGAACAGGTCCAAATGCTGTGTAATAAACCGTATCCAACACTTCGCCTTTGCCACGAACTATAATTTTTTCAATTTTTTGTTCGGTTTTTTTCCATTGATTATCACACCAATATTCTTGTTGCGATGCATCTTTAAATTTTATATGATAGAAATTTTTTACATCCCTTTCAGCATTGGTCATACTCCAAGCGCATGAATCATTAAAACCAATAATTACACCTGGAGCACCTGGTAATGAAGCACCACAAACGCTTTTGCCGTTGATGGTTAATTGCACTTCGTACCAAATTGAAGGCAGTGATAATCGTAAATGTGGGTCGCCACATAAAATGGGATAACCTGTTTTTGTTCGACTTCCGCTTACCGCCCAATTGTTGCTACCCACTGTGTAATCAGGCTTTGGTGGCACATTTGCAAAACCATCTTGCTGCGTTTCATAATTTTTATAAGGCGTTGAATCGGGTTTAATAGCATCAAAATTATATTCAGTTCCTTTAGGAATAATAGGCGAAATATAATTTTGAAAATCGGGATACAATTCATCAAACAACGATTTATCAAACAATTTTTTTGCATTGGTGTATGCAAAATCATTACAATATCCACTTAAATCATCTGCCATTAATTTCAACAGCAATGCGGTTTTCAGCGTTGTCCAGTGTTCGGGTTTATAATCTAATAGTTTATATTCTAATGGTAAATTTTTGCTACTCAAATCATCAATAAAAGCATTTACACCATTGGCATAATTTTCAACCATCTGCTTTGTATTTTCATTTTTCAAAATTTCTTGCAATGATTTTTCGGCACCATAAACCATTCCTTTTCGGCGTTGTGTTTTATCAAATTCAAAACCTTTTTCGCCCACTATTTCACTTACTCTACCAGCTGCTGCATGGGTTTGTAATTCCATTTGCCATAATCTATCTTTTGCAGTTAAATAGCCTTGTATGTAGTATAAATCATGTTCGTTTTCGGCAATGATATGTGGCACATGATTTTTATCAAACAATACATTGGCTTTAGCTTTTAAGCCATTCAAATGTATTTCAGATGCAGTATTATCTTGTATAGATTCTGCATTTTGCCAACAACCCATAAATGGATTTAAAAACTTTGCAATTGGTGGCACTTCGCCCCAACGATGATTCAAAGCAAAACATAAAAATATAGTAATTGAAAAAGTAAGTATAAATTTAAACCAGCGCATAAAATTTTAATTATTGGTGATTGATTTTTCAAAGATAAAGAATTTGAAAAAGTAAATGGGTTGAATTAATCAACAGAAAATAGTATTTAAACAATTTGTAAATATTGCATCGTAATAAAAAAACTTTTTTAGTTTCGTTGCTTTCAAAATATAAATATGAATAATTCATCTACACTATCCGAAATTCAAGATTTCAAAGGAAAATATCCTAAGCAATTGTGGTATTTATTTTTTAGCGAAATGTGGGAACGATTTTGTTTCTATGGCATGAGGGGTATGCTGGTTGTTTTCATGGTAGATAAAATTGTTGGATTGAATATGAATGATGCCGTGGCAAACAAGCAATACGGCTCTACACAGGCTTTTGTGTATGCTTTCACTTTCATTGGTGGTTTATTTGCAGATAAAATTTTGGGTTTCAGAAAATCACTTTTTTGGGGTGGAATATTGATGATTGTGGGCAGTTGCATTTTAGCATTCGACCCCAGTCATTTATTTTATGTAGGAATTAGTTTTACGATTGTGGGCACAGGATTTTTCAAACCAAACATTTCATCCATGGTTGGGCAACTCTACAAAGATGGCGACCACCGCACCGATGCTGGCTTTTCTTTATTTTATGCAGGTATTAATTTAGGTGCTTTAATTGGTGGATATTTATGTGTGGCTGTAGCAAAAGGCGATTTATTCAGCAGTATAATTGCTGAAAACCTCCGTTGGAACTATGCTTTCGGGTTTGCTGCTGTGGTGATGACCATTAGTTTACTCACATTTATTTACACCCAAAAAACTTTAGGTCCAATCGGTTTGCAACCCATCATCAAAACAAAATGGTTCGAATATCTTACGTATGCTGGCTCATTGCTTATTATTCCAATCATTATGAAAATGGTTGCTAAAACCGAATACACCGATTATTTTATGTACACAATCGGGCCTTTAACTTTAATTTATTTGATTTATGAAATGAGAAGTTTATCAAAAATTGAAGTGCAGAAATTAGGAGCAGCATTGGTGTTTGTTATTTTTTCGATTTTGTTTTGGGCATTTTTTGAACAAAGCGGCGGCTCATTAAGTTTGTTTGCACAACACAATTTATCCAGCGATATTTTAGGTTTTCATCTCGACCCTAATGGGGTTAATAATTCTATGAATTCGTTGGTCGTAATTTTATTTGCAGGCTTACTGGGTATGCTTTGGCTGTGGCTCAACAAACGAAAAGCCGAACCTAATTCAATTGTAAAATTTGGGTTAGGATTTTTGTTTCTTGCAGGTGGCTTTTTTATTTTTTATTGGTTAAAAAATATGGCTGATGCAAATGGCATCACTTCATTAAGTTGGTTTTCATTTGGTTGGTTTATCATCACTTTTGGCGAATTAAGTTTATCGCCCATTGGCATGAGTTTGATGACAAAATTGTCACCACAAAAATTACAAGGTGTAATGATGGGCATGTGGTTTTTAGCCAGTGCTTATGGGCAATATGTAGCAGGCATTTTAGGCGCAAACATCGCTTCGTCATCAGCAAATTCAACTAATTTAGAAGCCCTAAATTTATATTGCTTGGGCTACAAACAATTAGCAATTTATGCCGTTATATTGGGCATTGTAATGATTGCTATTTCGCCATTAGTTAAAAAGTGGATGCATGGAGTGAAGTAAAAAAGTAATTGGTTACTTGTTAATAGTTATTCTGAATAGTAGAAAGTAAATACATAAAAATGAATAAAGGATTTAAGATTTTATTGGTAATAGTTATTTGTAATTTGCAATTTGCAATTTGTAATTTATCTTTTGCCCAAACAGATAAAACTGCCGGAGAGATAGATGCAGCAAGCGCTCAAAAAAGTTTTGTACATGGTAATGAGTTGATGCGTAAAGAAAATTACAAAGGTGCAATTGAAGCTTATAATGATGCAGTTGATTTAGATAGCAGCAAAGCCAACTATCAATTTCAATTGGGCTTGGCTCATTATTTTGCTAAAAATTATAAAACTACTATCACTGTTTTACAAACTTTATTAAAGAAATTTCCTGCTGATGAACGCTATTATTCATTGCTTGGAAGTTGTTATTCGGAAACAAGAAGCGATAAAAAAGCATATTCAATTTTAGAAGAAGGATTAAAAAAATATCCTAATAGTGGCAATATTCATAGCCAATTAGGAAAAATAGAATACGACCATAAAAATTTTAATCTTGCCATTCAACATTGGGAAAACGGTGTTCAATCCGACCCCATGTATCCATCCAATTATTACTATTTATCATTGGCTTATGGCAGCACAACCGAAAAAATGTGGGGTATTATTTATGGAGAAATATTTATTAATCTTGAAAGCAATACCGAACGAACTTATGAAATCATGAAACGTATTTACGATTTTTATCAGCAATCTATTTTTATAAAATCGCCTAAAAATAAATTTGCATTATTTACCGATGAACTAACTCGATTAACTGATGTAGAAGCCCGTGATACCATGCTTTTGCATAAAAATTTTGCTATTGCATTTAATGATATTTCGCAACGAAGTTTAATTGTATTTAAAGATAAATTTAATACCGAAAAATTAATTAAATTCAGAAAAAGAAGTATTGATTTATGGTATAATAAAAATCGTCCGCTTGATTTTCCTAACCCTTTATTTGATTACCAACGTGAAGTAATTAGCGAAGGATATTTTGAATGCTACAATCATTGGTTATTGAGCAAAGGCGACCCAAAAACATTTAACGATTGGGTGGAATTAAATAAAAAAAAGTATGATGAATTTATAAAATGGTTTTTAAAACATCCATTCGAGGTTTATCAAAATAATTGTATCACTCGTAAAAAATACATTTTAGGTTTACAATAATTTATCGAAAAGGTTTGCCGAAACCGAAACCAATTAAGGTTTCATCTGTTATCTTCGCATCATTAAATAATTATGGCAAAAATTTCGATAAACGTAGCAAAAGGTAAGATTGATACTCCTGCCGATCATGAAATAATTTTAGGTATTGATTTAGGAACTACCAATAGTTTGGTGGCTTATATTGATGATTGTAATCGTCAGCCTGTTTGTTTGGCTAAAAATGGCAAGCACACTTTAATTCCTTCTATCATACATTTTGAAGAAAATGGAACCATTTTAGTAGGCGATGAAGCCAAAGCAAAAATTGTTGAATCGCCCGAACGCACTGTGTTTTCAGTAAAAAGATTAATGGGGAAATCTTTCGGTGATGTAAAAAATTTCAAAGATTTTTTTTCGTATGAAGTGATAGATGACAACACCGAAAGTTTAGTAAAAATAAAAATCGGTAATCAATTTTATTCGCCGATTGAATTATCAAGTTTGATTTTAAAAGAGTTGAAAGCTACAGCCGAAGCAGCTTTGAATAAATCAGTTACAAAATGTGTGATTACAGTTCCTGCCTATTTTAACGATACACAACGCCAAGCCACTAAAGATGCTGGCAAATTAGCAGGCTTAGATGTTTTAAGAATTGTAAATGAACCAACGGCTGCAAGCCTTGCCTATGGCTTAGGTTTAAAGAAAGATGAAGAAAAGAAAATTGCTGTTTATGATTTGGGCGGTGGCACTTTTGATATTTCCATCTTGCATATTCAAAGCGGAATTTTTGAAGTGTTATCAACTAATGGCGATACTTTTTTAGGTGGTGATGATTTAGATAAAACGATTGTAGATTATTGGTTGAATGAATTGCAAATTGCAAATTACAAATTGCAAATGGATGCCTCAGCTACCCAACAGATAAGGCTTACAGCCGAAGCAGCAAAAAAATATTTATCGCAAAATGAATTGTTTGTTGCAGAAATTATATTCAGCAATCAACAAAAAATAAATGTAGAATTATCAAAAGAAAAGTTAGAAGAATTAATAACTCCATTAATTCAACGAACGATTGATTGTTGTGCAAAAGCCTTGGCTGATGCAAGCTTGAAACGTGAAGATATTGAAGCTGTGATTATGGTGGGAGGCAGCACTCGTTCGCCTTTTGTAAAACAAAAAGTGAGCGAATTTTTCAATCAACCTGTGAATGATTCATTAAATCCTGATGAAGTGGTTGCCTTAGGAGCCGCCATTCAAGCCGATGTGTTGGCAGGTAATCAAAAAGATATTTTGTTGTTGGATATTACTCCGCTGTCGTTAGGTATTGAAACAATGGGTGGATTAATGGATGTAATTATTCCGCGAAATTCAAAAATTCCAACTCGTGCTGGGCGAACTTATACCACATCAAAAGATGGACAATCGCAAATAAAAATTTCAGTTTTTCAAGGTGAAAGAGATTTGGTAAAAGACAACAGAAAGCTATCAGAGTTTGTGTTGTCGGGCATTCCGGGCATGCCAGCAGGTTTTCCAAAAGTTGAAATTCAATTCACGATTAATGCCGATGGCATATTAATGGTGAAAGCAAAAGAGCTACGAAGTGGCGTTGAACAAAGCATTGAAGTAAAACCACAATATGGTTTAACCGATGAACAAGTAGAAAAAATGTTGATTGAATCTATCGAAAATGCAAAAGATGATATGGCGGTAAGAGGTTTGCAAGAAGCAAAAACCGAAGCCGAACAAATGATTTTAGTAACCGAAAAATTTCTTCAAAAAAATGAATCGTTGTTAGCCACAGAAGAAATTTCTACCACAAAAAATTTATTGGTTGAATTGAAAAAATCATTACAACAAATCGAAAGAAATTTGATTCATCAATGCATGGATAACTTAAATAATTTTACCCGACCATTTGCTGAACGTGTGATGGATATTGCCATTGCAGATGCGATGAAAGGAAAAAAGATACTTGAATAATTTACTAATAGGATGATATGCTAATTTGCTAATTGAATACAAATACATTTTACCACATAGCAACATAGGTTGCATAGCAATACAAAATTAATATACAAAGAAAAACATAGGTTCGACAAGCTCACCACGACTATCATGGTGAGCTTGTCGAACCATTTTTATTTTTCGGTTTTGAAAGCTAAATCCCTTATTTTTACTACACCTAAAAAATCATTTTATGCAAAAAGCATTTTTACTCTTTGTTGTTTTTTCGATTTCATTTTGTTTGAAATCGGTGGGGCAAACCGTTGCAACAAACACCATCAATATTTCTTTTGATGATAGCAGTTACAAGAAATATGTTTTCATTGATACCACATCTTCTTTTCGTTGGCAAGTTTGTAAAACCAACAAAAGTGGCTTTGGAAGCGGCACTTCAACAAAAGTAATTTTAACAGATTCTTCAAGATTTTATCCAAAAAATGATACAACACGATTTGTTTTGAAGTTTGATTCATTAATGTATTTAAATGGAAATTTAGCGCAAGGAGTTATTGCAAATATGTATCTCGATTTCGCATTTAGAATGAACACCGATTCATCAAAAGACTTTTGCCAATTAGATTTCAGTTACGATAATGGTAATACTTGGTATTTGGCAAAGGAGTATGGTTGTTCTTCAAATTTTAATTTTAGAAATAATGGTTGGAATGATAGCGCATTGATTTCAGGAAAAATTACAACTTGGACAAATGCCCAATTTTTTTTAAATCCATGTCGCTGTCCAGCAAGATTAAAATCATGAAATTGGCCTCAAATTAATTCTATTCAAAATTCTCTTTGGTTCAGATTCTCATTAATCACAGATTCAACATTGGACAGTTTACCCGGTTGGGAAATTAATAGTATTTCGTTTCAAAGAATTTGGTGGCAGTATTGTCCAACTGGAATTGAAAATATCTCTCCCAAAATTCCAATCACAATTTTTCCCAATCCATCTTCTTCTAATTTCAATTTAACAACTAATGAAACTATTGCTGCAAAAGGGTTTGCTATAAGTGTTACAAACTTGTTAGGTGAAAATATTTTTTCGAAAAATGAAATTCATCAAGCCAATTTTAAAATAGATACGCAACAATTTCCTGCTGGCATTTATTTTGTAAAAATGCATTGCAACGGTTTTGCAGATTCGAATGAAAAAATAGTTGTAGAAAAATAATTTCACCAACCCATTTGCTGAACGTGTGATGGATATTGCCATTGCAGATGCGATGAAAGGAAAAAAGATTTTAGAATAATTCTTTAAAGTTGGGCGAACTTATTTCTAATTAAGTGATACGCCGCTTTGCCTCTCACTGTTTTCATTAAGCAAAAGTTCGCCCAACTTAATGGAATACAGATGCTTCGTTCCTCAGCATGACTTCTAAATAAAAGCCGTCATCTCCGATAAATACGGAGTTTAAAACCTGAACGATAGTGAAGGAACTAATTTAAAATGCTTATTTTTATTCCATTCTAAAATTCAATTTATCAACCAAATATTTTTTTATTAAAGGTTGTAATCCCCAAATACCAAATGGAAATATTGCGCTTATTTGAAATAGTTTAAATATAAGTTCTCCTAATTCTACTTTTCGCAAAGCTTCTATCATCACTAATCGTGAAGCTGTGATATATAAAAGTGTGAAAAAAAGTAGGGCAGCAATTATTCCTGAAACTATTGCCATTACATCCAATATTGTATTTTGAGTGAAGTATGAAATTGTAGATAATACAACTATTGCAAGTAAAATTAACATTAGCCATTTATTGGTGATTAATTCAACTTCGTATTCATTCAATATTTTAAAACTAAAATAACAAACGCCATACATCCAATTTATGCAGATGGTGTAAAACGAAATTATACCAATTTCCGAAAGAAAATAAATTCTAAAATTTGAAAGAATTATTGATATTAAAAACAAGCAGAACAATTGCCAATGCTTCATTTTTAGCAATCTTAATAAAATAGTATTGGCGTACCAATCTACTATTTTCGAATTAGTCATTTCGCCAATTTGCTCTGTCTTCGTTGCTAAATTTCCATGGCGATTGATTGTTTTCTAAATTGCCAAACATCATTGCCCATTCATTCGGCACATTGCTATCTTCCATTACCAAACTGCGGCGCAATTCGGTAATGATATGCAACGGACTAATTAATATTGGACATTGCTCTACACAAGCATTACAAGTAGTACAAGCTCTTAATTCTTCTACCGAAATATAATCGCCTAACAACGATTTATTGTCGGTAAAATCCATTCCATGTTTATCAATATTATTACCCACTTCTTCCAATCTATCACGGGTATCCATCATTATTTTTCGTGGCGATAATTTTTTACCAGTTTGATTAGCAGGGCAAGCAGCAGTGCATCGTCCACATTCGCTGCAACTGTATGCATCCATTAAACTTTTCCAACTTAAATCTTTTACATCTTTAGCTCCAAATTTTAATGGTGCATCATCACCAGGAAATTCAGCAGCACGTTCAGGTTGAAATGACAACACCACTTCTTTCTGAATCAATGGCATATTTTCCATTTGCCCAATATTATTTAATCTTGCAAAAAATGAATTTGGAAAAGCTAAAATGATATGCAAATGCTTTGAATAAGGCAAATAATTTAAGAAAGCAAAAATGCCTGCAATATGCAGCCACCAACAAGTTGAAGAAAATGCATCATAAACGCTTTCAGAATGAGTTGGCAAAAATTTATACAGATGAGTTGAAATTATGCCACTAAAAAATTCACTTGGTGTACTATCGTTGTTGTGCAAAATCCATGAATCACAAGTATCCATTGTCAAAAATAAGGTCATCAAAACAATTTCAGTAATTAAAATATAGTTCGCATCACGGAATGGAAAGCCTTTCAATTCGGGCTTTGTGAAGCGATTTACTTTTGTGATGTTTCTTCTGATTAAAAAAACTATACAGCCCACAATTACCAACACAGCTAACATTTCAAAACAAGAAATTAAAATGGAATAAAAATTTGAACCAATTATTGGTAAGAATAAACGATGTGTTCCTAAAATCCCATCCAAGAAAATTTCTAAAATTTCGATATTGATGATGACAAAACCTACATACACAAAAAGGTGTAATACCGCCACCAATGGGTTTTTGAACATCTTTTTTTGCCCCAATGCAAATATCATCATATTGCGCCAACGCAATTTTGGTTGGTCGTTAAGTTGTTCATCTTTGCCCAATAAAATATTGCGGCGAATGCTCATTACTTTTTTTGTAAAAAAATAAATAGATACAGCCGAAAGTAGTACGAATAGAATTTGTTGAATCATGATGGTTTGTTTTTCAGTTCGCTAAAATAATTCAATTGTGTTATTTAAAGTAATCAAATTGAAAGGAGTTTTAAAAAGCTAAATGGCAAAATAGCAAAAGCGGAATTAAGTTTGGCGAACTTTTAAAGTTCGCCAAACTTCTAATACTTTTTTTTCTACCTTTAAATTCTTAAATCAATTTATTTTATTTCATGAAAAAAATAATTTTTCTATTGCTTATTTGTTGTTTGGCATCAAGCACAAAAGCGCAAACATCTGATTCGTTAATGCTTCGCAAAATATTTGCTGAAGCCATGTTGCACGGGCAGAGTTATAAAAATTTAGAACATTTGTGTAAGCAAATTGGTGGCAGATTAAGTGGTTCGCCACAGGCTTATAATGCGGTTGAATATACAAATATGTTGATGAAAGAAATGGGTGCTGATAGTGTTTTCAAGCAACCTTGTTTTGTGCCGCATTGGGTTCGTGGCAAAACTCAAATTGGTAAAATATATCGCAAAGGTTTACAGCCATTAGATGTAAATGTGTGTGCCTTAGGTGGCTCGGATGCTACGCCAGATAATGGTTTGAAAGCACCAATTGTAGAAATTTTACGTTGGTCGCAATTAGATTCATTAGGCAAAGAAGGAAAATTAAAAGGTAAAATTGTATTCTATAATCGCCCCATGAATAATGCTGATCCAAGTTCGGGTTCGGGTTATGGGCATGCGGTTGACCAACGTTGGGCTGGTGCTTTTAGGGCTGCAAAGTATAGTGCAGTGGGTGTTGTGGTTCGTAGTGTTACACATTCGTATGATGCATTTCCACATACTGGTGCTATGCATTATGAAGATACAATTACCCACATTCCAGCAATGGCAATAGCTACAATGGATGCTGATATTTTGCATTATGCTTTATCGGGTAATTATGAAGTTGAATTTTTTATGGAAATGGATTGTAAAACATTGGCTGATGAGCTATCGGCTAATGTGGTTGGCGAAATTAAAGGAACTGAATTTCCTGATGAAATTATTACTGTTGGTGGGCATTTAGATTCGTGGGATTTATCTGAAGGTGCACACGATGATGGCACAGGTGTGATGCAAAGTATTGAAGTGTTAAGAATAATAAAAGCATTGGGCATAAAACCTAAACGTACCATTAGAGCCGTTGCATTTATGAATGAAGAAAATGGTGGACGTGGCGGCAAAGCTTATGCAGATGAAGCTAAGCGAAGCAACAAAAAATTTATTGCAGCGTTTGAAAGTGATGGCGGTGGCTTTACGCCCGAAGGTTTTAGTGTAGGTGGGCAAAATAAAATTGCTATGAATAAAATTTATTCGTGGAATGAATTGTTTGTACCGTATGGTATTACCAAATGGAATAAAGGCGGCAATGGTGGTGCAGATGTTAGTCATCTGAAAGATTTAAATACTTGTTTAATTGAATTGGATGTGGATGGGCAACGTTATTTCGATTATCATCATTCGCCAAATGATAGATTTGAAAATGTAAACAAACGTGAATTAGAAATGGGCGGCGCTGCTATGGCAATGTTGATTTGGTTGATAAGTGAATATGGAGCTGAGTAGTTGATAGTTGCTGGTTGTTAGTTGAAATACATTTTAAACACATGTTTTGTGATAAATATATCTTGAATAAATATAAGAAATATTGCCTTTTTGTTTTGTTGTTGATTGGTTTTAATCAAATAACAAATGCACAAACATTCTATCAATTTATTGATACCATTTCGGTATATAATGGTAATCATAAATTAAAATTTCCTTTTTGTGGCGGCTTGAATAATCCTCAGTTTTCGAGTATTAATTTTGATAATGATGCACACCAAGATTTCTTTATTTTTGATAGAACAGGAAACAAAATATTGATTTTTAAAAATGATGGAATTCAAGATTCTATCAGCTTTTCATACCAACCCAAAGCCGAATTTTATTTACCAAATACACTTGCCAATTGGGTATTGATGAGGGATATGAATGGCGATGGCGAATCGGATATTGTTTGCCAAGGCGCAGGCGATTTAATTATTTATTTAGCCAAAAGAAATACAGATAACACGATAAGTTATACAGCCACTGCGCCTTTTGTGAATGGCATTGTGCCTGGCGGAACATTTGGAAATATTTATTCATCACCCACTGATATTCCTGCTATTGATGATATAAATAATGATGGCGATATGGATATTTTAATTTTTGATGTACAAGGCAATGCTATAAATTATTGGGAAAATCAACAAATAGAATTGTACGGACATCCAAATGATAGCATGATTTTTTATCTGAATAAATGGTGTTGGGGCAAAATGTTGGATGTGGGTAATAGGGCTATGCAATTGAATTATACTTGCAGCCCTGCACGATTAGGCAGAGCCAAACATGCAGGCAATACTTTATCAACTTTTGATGTGAATGAAGATGGCGATAAAGATTGTTTGAAAGGTAATATTTCATTTGGTAATTTAACGATGTTGTATAACAATGGCGATTCAACTTTAGCAAATATTACGCAGCAGGATAGCCTATTTCCATCTAACAATGTATCCTACCAAAGCGATGTTTTTGCAGCGCCATTTTTTATAGATATAAATAATGATGGTAAGCAAG
>JBEEMV010000066.1:0-2994 GCA_041192505.1 Bacteroidota bacterium | reverse complement strand
TTACGCCTACTGCTGGTTTGTGTGCTACGACGGCAACATTGACCATCACAGTGAATCCAAATACAATCCCAACTTTTGCTGCAGTGCCTGCTATTTGTGCGGGAGCTAGTCTTTCGGCTTTACCAACTACTTCTAGCAATGGGGTGACGGGTACTTGGGCGCCTGCTTTGAATAATGCGGCCACGACTTTGTATACTTTTACACCTACTGCTGGTTTGTGTGCTACTACAGCAACATTGACCATCAGCGTGACTCCGAATACAATCCCAACTTTTGCTGCAGTGCCTGCTATTTGTGCGGGAGCTAGTCTTTCGGCTTTACCAACTACTTCTACCAATGGAGTGACCGGTACTTGGGCGCCTGCTTTGAATAATGCAGCCACGACTTTGTATACCTTTACGCCTACTGCTGGTTTGTGTGCTACGACGGCAACATTGACCATCACAGTGAATCCAAATACAATCCCAACTTTTGCTGCTGTAGCGCCTGTTTGTGCGGGAACAACATTATCAGCTTTGCCGACTACTTCTACCAATGGGGTGACGGGTACTTGGGCGCCTGCTTTGAATAATGCAGCCACGACTTTGTATACTTTTACGCCTACTGCTGGTTTGTGTGCTACGACAGCAACGCTAACTATCAGCGTGAATCCAGCTGCTATTGGAGGAGCCGTGAATGGAGGGACTACAATTTGCAAAGGATCTTCAAGCGATATCTTGACTTTGACAGGATACACAGGGAATATAATTCGATGGGAAAGTGCTGTGAGTCCTTTTACTATCTGGACTACAATTACTAATTTAAGTAATACCTATACATCTGGAATCTTAAATGAAACTACTCAATTTAGAGCAGTAGTACAAAGTGGATCTTGTAACATTGTTAATTCAACACCAACAATAGTTACTATTGGTAATACCACATGGAACGGAACTTCTTGGAGTAACGGGATACCAACTTCTGCAACTACCGCTATTATATCTGGTAATTATAATGCAACATCAAATTTATCAGCTTGTAGTTTAACTGTTAATAATAATGCTGTTGTTATTGTTAAGTCTGGTTATAATTTTAATATTTATGGAGATGTAACTGTAAATTCAGGTTCCTCTTTAACTTTTGAGAACAATACTAACTTAATTCAGAGCAAGAATACAAACGGGAATTCTGGTGACATTATCATCAGAAGACAAAGTTCACCATTGATGAGACAAGATTATATTATGTGGTCAGCTCCAGTAGCTTTACAACAATTACAATCTTTTTCACCAGCTACTTTATCAAATCGTTTTTATACATACGATCCATTAACCGATTTATATGTTAATGTGACTAATCCTGCAACTACTAATTTTGCCTTGGGAACTGGATATTTAATTCGTGTACCTAATAATCATCCTACTACGCCTACTATTTGGGAAGGACAATTTAAGGGAGTACCAAATAATGGAAACTATAATTTAACCGTAAATGCAAACAAATATAATGCTATTGGAAATCCTTATCCTTCTACAGTAGATGCAGATGCTTTTATAATTGCAAATGGGATTACTGAGGCTTTGTATTTTTGGAGAAAAACAAACAATACAAACTCCACTTCATATGCAACTTATACCTTAGCAGGTGGTACAGCAAATACAGGAGGTGGTAGTACTACTGTACCTAATGGAAAAATTCAAGTAGGTCAAGGGTTTTTAGTAAAAGCTACTTCAAATACAATTCTACTAAATAATGCGATGCGTATCATAAATAATGACAATCAATTCTTTAAATCAAATCAGTTAGAAAAAAATAGAATTTGGTTAAATCTTTCAACTGGTACTACTGCAATAAACCAGATGATGATAGCCTATATGAAAGACGCTACTACAGGAATTGATATTGCTATTGATGGTAAATATATTAATGATAATCAAACGGCTTTAACTTCAAATATAAATGAGGAAGAATATGTGATTCAAGGTAGAAGTTTGCCTTTTGAAGATACTGATGTAGTTCCTTTGAATTTCAAAACAAATATTGGTGGAAGCTTTACAATTGATATTGATCATGTAGATGGATTATTTTCTAATAAGCAAAAGATCTTTTTGAAAGATAATCTTACTGGAATTGAGCATGATATAAAAACTAGTGCTTATACTTTTGATTCTGCAATAGGAACTTTTAACAATCGATTTCAAATAGTCTATAAAAATAGTGCAACTCTTGAAGTTAAAAATCCTGTTTTTGATGAAAATTCGATAATTCTTTTCAAACAAAACGAAATTTTAAATATCAATACAAATAGAACAATTATGAAGACTGTTCGAGTGTTTGACATTAGAGGAAGATTAATTTTAGAACAAGAAAATGTAAATGCAACTACAATAGCATTGAAAAATTTCATTCCTGAGCAACAAGCATTGCTGATTCAAATTACCTCAGACGAAAATAAAGTTGTAATTAAAAAGACGATTTACTAACAATTAATTAAAAAACAAAGTATTTATACTCTCAAATAATGAAAAATATAGCTCTAAAATCATATGTCACTTTTTTCTGTTTTTTCTCCAATTTTATGCTGTTTGCCCAAACTGGGGATAATACAGGTTCTGGAGATTTAGAAGCAGATGACGCACCTGTTGCACCTATAAATGGGAAGCTAGTATTTCTGGCAGTTGCAGGAATAGTTTTTGCCCTTTATACTTTTAGAAAGAATCAAAAAGAAAAAGCTGGCATAATTTAAAATCTTTACACATCATTAAACATATTTAGTATTTTAAATCCTATTTAAAAAAATCAGACGTTAATTAAAACTTCCCTTTTTATTTAAGCCAAAATTTTAATTTCATTCTATACCTGAAATTAATTTTTTGGCTTTTATTATTACTACAAAATAGACCTAATAGTATGTCCATAAAATGAATAACTATTGCATACTTTTTAAATCTTATTTTATCTTTTTTTAACAAACTAAAAAGATACTTTCTGCAATGAAATTCTTCAAAAAAACTA
>JBEEMV010000065.1:0-4995 GCA_041192505.1 Bacteroidota bacterium | reverse complement strand
TTATTAAAGTATCTAAATAAATACCAGGCAATGAAATAGTTTGATTGTTAAAAACAATAGTATTGCCACAGCAAATAGTTTGATTAATTGTATGAGCCGAAGGTTGCTCTACTGATAGATTTAAAATAATTAACGAATCGCAATTGTTATAATTGATTAATGTATCATAATAAGTACCCGAAGAAATTAAAGCCCCTGATGTACCCCAAGCATAACTTTGCCCTGTACAAATTGAGGCATTAATAATGGTTGACGATATATTATGTACATTTAAAGTAAGCGTTATTACCGAATCGCAACCTGTATTATTAATAAGTGTATCCTTATAAATTCCACCATTAGTTAAAATAGTTCCATTAAAATTATAAGATTGATTGCTACAAATAGTGGCTGAAATGCTTGCAGCAGAAGGCGTACAATTGTTAAGCGTAAAAGAATTTGTTGAAATTGAATCGCCGCCATTTGTTAAATCGCCATTAGCATAAACACCTGCCATATCAAAATAAATTTGACCTGAATACATTGCCGCTGGCGGAGCTTGCCATTTAAAATACCAAGTATTAGTAATTGCATTAGCTGTACTATGCGATGCATAATTTACATTAATATTTGTATTGCTAATATTGGTTAATGTATTACCCGAAATTAAACCAATTGGGGTACCTGTATTATCTTCTACTGTAAATTCAAATCCAAATTTTGGAGTTGAATTGCCGCTACCATTAACTGTTACAGCTATATCATAGCTACTATCAGATTCGTAACCATGTGCTACATTAGTAGTACCTGCTTTAAAAATAGTGTAGGTAATTGAGCCACCCGAACCACCACCAGTATTGTGGCAGCTATTACAAGTATTTCCACCACTACCAATCGAACCGGTGTTGCCTGGTGGCGGTGTGCTTGAATTTGATACAATCCGTTCATTATTTACCAATATACCAATAACAATTGCAAACAGCGTAAGTACAAGTAATTTTATTTTCATTTGTATAAATTATAATTATAGCTTTAAAAGGGATGTTAAAAATAAATAAAAAATCCGAAAACCTTCGAAATTATTTTATTGTTATTTCGTTTAATGTTTTTTAAGTAGGTTTGTTAAAATGTAAATTATTATCGAATGACAATTTCAGCAAAAGAATTAGCCTTTTTATTAAAAGGCACAATTGAAGGAAACCCTGATGCCCGAGTTGAAACCATTGCCAAAATTGAAGAAGCACAATCTAATGCATTGGCTTTTTTAGGAAATCCTAAATACGAAGAATTTGCATACAGTACCCATGCAGGTATTTTGATGGTGAACAAAGATTTTAATCCATCTAAAAAAATAAATGCTACACTTTTAAAAGTTGACGACCCATACCAAAGCCTTGCTTTTTTATTAGAAAAATTTGGCGCTTCGCAAACCAACGATTTAGTTGGCATTGATGAAAAAGCTGCCATCAACAATACAGCAACTATTGGCGAACAGGCTTATGTAGGCGCTTGTGCAGTGATTGAAAAAAATGTAAAAGTGGGCAACAAAGCCAAAATATATCCACAAGTATTTTTAGCCGAAGATGTTGAAGTAGGCGAAAACACTATTATTTATTCGGGTGTAAAAATTTATAAAGGTTGTAAAATAGGCGCCAATTGCATACTACATGCAGGTGTTGTTATTGGTAGCGATGGTTTTGGGTTTGCACCACAGGCCGATGGCAGTTATCAAAAAGTAAATCATTTGGGTAATGTAGTTATTGAAGATAATGTTGAAATAGGCGCCAACACTACTATTGATAAGGGAAGCATTGGTAGTACATGTATTCGTAAAGGTGTTAAATTGGATAATTTAGTGCATATAGCACACAATGTTGAAATTGGCGAAAACACTGTAATAGCCGCCCAAAGCGGTGTGGCAGGCAGCACCAAGATTGGAAAAAATTGTATGATTGGCGGACAAGTAGGTATTGTAGGACATATAAAAATAGCCGATGGCACAAAAATAAATGCACAAAGTGGCGTATCAAAAACTATTGACGAACCTGGTGTAGCCGTTACAGGCAGCCCTGCATTCCGCTATGCATCATCATTACGGTCGCAAGCAGTATATAAAAAATTACCCGATTTAGAACAACGCATTATTGCATTGGAAAAATTATTAGCCGAAAAAGTTTAACTCAAACAGTAGCATTTAATGAAATATAAAAATATCAGTATCATAGTATTGTTGATGATTAGCGTATTTGCATTTAGCAATTTTTCAACTTCAAACTTTGATAATCTGAACAACTCTGATTCATTAGTTTTCAAACAAGAAAAACATTTTAGAAACATGCATCAACTCACCTTTGGCGGCGATAATGCTGAGGCCTATTGGAGTTGGGATGGTAAAATGATTACATTTCAAAAAACAAATGCAGCCGAAAATATTTTGTGCGATAGAATTTATTTTGGCAATTATAATCCTGCAAAATTTGAATACAAACAAATAAGCAATGGCAAAGGCAGAACTACTTGCAGCTTTTTTATGCCTGGCGATACCGAAATTATTTTTGCCAGCACACATGCCCAAATGAATGACTGTCCGCCTGTACCCGATAGAAAAATTTTAAAAAAATATGTGTGGCCATTATATCCTGAATACGATATTTATGTAGCCAATTTATCGGGAAAAATAAAACGCCAATTAACCCATACCAAAGGCTACGATGCCGAAGCCACAGTATCACCCGATGGCAAAACCATTATTTTTACCAGCACCCGAAATGGCGATATTGATTTATATACCATGGATGTAAAAGGCAAACATGTAAAGCAAATTACAAATACTTTAGGCTATGATGGCGGTGCCAATTTTTCGCCCGATGGTAAAAAAATTGTGTGGAGAGCATCCCGACCAACTACAGATGAAGATGTAAAAGAATACAAAGATTTGCTACAGCAAAATATGGTAGCACCTACCAAAATGGAAGTTTTTGTAGCCAATATTGATGGCAGCAATGTGCAACAAATTACACATTTAGGCAAAGCCAATTGGGCTCCATCATTTCATCCAAGCGGTAAAAAAATTATTTTTGCCAGCAATCATGAATACGAACGTGGCTTCCCATTTAATCTTTACTTAATAAATTTAGATGGTACAGGATTAGAAAAAATATCACACGATGGCGGCTTTGATGCCTTTCCTATGTTTAGTTGGGATGGTAAAAAAATAATATTTAGCAGTAACCGAAATAATGGTGGCACACACGATACTAATATTTTTGTAGCTGATTGGGTGGAATAAAAAACTAACAATTAGCCAATACATCTATTAAATGCATGGTTTTAATTGGCATTTTTTCTTTGTTTATTTTTCCTTCTAAATGCATTAGGCAACTAATATCGGTACTGATTATATATTCGGCTGATGTAGCCAAAGCATTATCTAATTTTTGTGTAGCCATACCGTTAGATATATCATCAAATTTTACAGCAAATGTGCCTCCAAAGCCGCAACAATTATCTGTATTTTCCATTTCTACTAATTCTAATCCTTTTACATTTTTTAATAATTCACGTGGCTCAGCTTTTATTTTTATTTCTCGTAATGCAGCACACGAATCGTGGTAGGTGGCTTTGCCTTCAAGTGTTGCACCAAAATCAGTATATTTTAACTTGTTTACCATAAAATCGCTAAACTCAAAAATATTTTTGCCTACATTTTTGCAAGTATTATGATGTGCCGAGTTTTCGAATAATTTAGGATAATAGTTTTTTACAAAGCCACAACATGAAGCGCTGGGTGTAACCACAATTCTATCGCCACCAAAATCTTTTAAAAATTTTTCGCTCACACTTCTTGCTTGATCCCAAAATCCGGCATTAAAAGCTGGTTGCCCACAGCAAGTTTGATTGCCATTGTAATTAACTTTACAACCTGCTTTTTCAAGCAATTTTATCATATTTAATGCAGTGTTGGGGTATAGTTGATCTACAAAGCATGGAATGAAAATATCTACTGTCATATATTTAATTTATGATTCGGTGTTAAAGCGCAAAGATAATTTTTTGGTTGATATACTTATCACACAAAATAGGGCATACTAAAAATAATTTCAAAAGTTATTCGGCAATCCTACAAGTACAACCATTTTTATCGCTAAATATTTTTATACTATTTAATTGGTAATTTCAAAATAAGCATTTAATATTGTGGCGTTAACGCTTCATAGTTAATTCATCAAAAAAATCATTCGCAGTTTTAAGAATTCATCTTAGTATAAACTGGTTTCAATTTAAAATTATCGCTTCACTTATATCACTTCATGTGATTTTATTATTCCAAATTTATTTATAAAAAATGACATACGACATTCTTCAACTTAACGAGTTAATACTACCCGAATTGCATGATATTGCTATACAAATGGGTTTAAAAGATTATCGGAAATTAGAAAAAAATGATTTGATTTATAAAATAATTGATACCCAAGCATTAAATGCTAAACCAAAAGTAGATGCAGTGGTTGAAAAAAAACCAAGGGTTAAAAAACCTATTGTTGCAAAACCAATTGCTACTGAAAAATTAGAGGCAACCGATACACCCATTATAACTACCGAACCACAGGTAGAAAATAAAACTATCGAACCTATTGTACCTATTGCACAAGAAGAAGCGGTTAAAGAAAAACCAAAACGCAAAAAAATAGAAGTGGTGGCGGCGCCTATTATTGTCCAACAACCTATTGCCGAAACACCACAACCTATCGAGGCTGTAACTGCTCAACCAATAGTTGTAGATACACCCGAAATAAAAACTGATGCTACAGCAACCGCCGAAAATGCTGCGCCTGCTCAACCCGTATCTACATCGCAACCGCCGCAACCGCAGCTGCCACGTAATCCTAATCAGCAAAATAATAATTTACCAAATAATCCTACACAGCTTCAACTCAGCCAAGCGCCACGATTAAGCCAATTTAATGTTGAATTAGAGGGTATGATTCCTGGCGAAGGTGTATTAGAAATGAT
>JBEEMV010000064.1:0-7007 GCA_041192505.1 Bacteroidota bacterium | reverse complement strand
GGAAAAATTGAAGTGAGCAATGACCTCACCCTAAATCCCTCTCCTTCAGAGAGGGACTTGAAAGGCAATGAGGGTGGGCTTACCCCCTCTCAGCAGGAGAGGGGGCAGGGGGTGAGGTCGAATAGGGATGAGGTCAACAACAAAATGGTAATCTTCTACACAGCCCTTTACCACTGCATGATTCACCCATCACTCTACAGCGATGTTGACAATCGGTATCGTGGCCGTGATAATAAAATACACAGCACCGAGGGCAAGTTTGATTATTACACCGTGTTTAGTTTGTGGGATACTTACAGGGCGTTGCATCCCTTGCTCACCATTATTGATACCAAACGCACCAACGATTTCATCAACACCTTTTTATGTCAGTATCAACAAGGCGGCTTGTTGCCCGTGTGGGAATTGAGCAGCAACGAAACCAATTGCATGATTGGCTACCACAGCGTAAGTGTGATTTGGGATGCTTACAACAAAGGCATCCGTGGCTATGATGCCAACCTTGCCTACGAAGCCATGAAACACAGTGCCATGCAAGACACCCGAGGCTTGAAAGCCTACAAAGAGAAAGGCTATATCAGCAGCGAAGACGATAATGAATCGGTTTCAAAAACATTGGAGTATGCTTATGATGATTGGTGTATTGGGCAGATGGCAAAGGCGTTGGGCAAAACCGATGATTACAATTATTTTGAAAAACGTGGGCAGAACTGGAAAAATTTATTCAACCCCGAAAACGGATTTTTTCAAGCAAAGAAAAATGGAAGCTGGGTAAAAAACTTCGACCCTTATGAAGTGAATAATAATTACACCGAAGCAAATGCATGGCAGTACTCAGTTTCAGTGCCACATGATTTAGCAACTTTAAATTCTTTGTATAAAACCTCAAATGGTTTACAAAAACATTTGGATGAATTGTTTTCTGCAAATGAAAAAACAAACGGAAGAAATCAAGCTGACATTTCAGGTTTGATTGGACAATATGCACATGGCAACGAACCAAGTCATCATTTGATTTATGGATATGGCTATCCAATGAATAATTACCAAGAGAAAAAACTACTTTCAAAAGTATGTAATGAATTTTACAAAAATTCTCCTGATGGTTTGATTGGCAATGAAGATTGCGGACAAATGAGTGCATGGTATGTAATGAGTGCAATGAGTTTGTATGCTCAATGTCCAGGTCAACCTATGTTTGTAACTGGTGTTTTAGCTTTTCAAAATTGCACTATTCATACTTCTTCAAAAGCAGGAAAAATAAAATTCTTCAACTACCCAAGTCAAGAAGAAATGATTAAACAAATGAATAGCCTTGAACCTTCATCGAGAAATGAAATGCCTGATATGATAAGCTATGAACAACTAATGAATGGAGGTGAATATGAATTTGTTGATAGAAAGATGGTAGCAGTAGAAAACCCTTTCTATGTTCAAAAAAGTAACTTCTCCATTTCTCCATTCTTCAACAACCCATCAAAAAATTTCAACGATTCATTTCGTGTTGAAATAAAAACGATTGACAATTCTTCGATTTATTTTTCAATGAATGGGAAAGATTTTCAGCCTTACAAAAATTCTTTTGTCATTAATAAGTCTTGCAAAATTTCAGCTTATTCAATGAATGAAACTTCAAAAGAAAAAAGTGCTGTGATTACTTCTGAATACAGAATGTTGCCTTCTAATCGTCGTTTGAATTTACTTTCAAAATACGATAATCTCTACGCCGCTGGTGGTGATGATGCATTGATTGATTTAGAACGTGGTTCGGAAAATTGGCGCATTGGCAACTGGCAAGGTTATGCCGGAAAAGATTTTGTAGGCATTGTTGATGTAGGTTCTTCTAAAACTTTAAAATCAATTGGCTTAGGTTGCCTGCAAGACCAAGGTGCTTGGGTAATGATGCCACCACAAGTAATTTTTGAAGGCAGCAACGATGGGAAAACGTTTGAACCAATTTCAACCGTAAACACCAATGTGAGTGATACCATTAACCATGCAATATTAAAAGATGTTGTGGTAAGTTTGGCGAACCTCAAAGGTTCGCCAAACCTTACTTCAAAACCCTATCGTTATTATAAAGTAACAGCAAAAACGTATGGCAAACTTCCCCAATGGCATTGGAGCAAAGGCGAACAGGCTTGGCTTTTTGTAGATGAAATAATTATGGAAGAATGATTCAATAAATTATTTTTTGAAATGCAACATTGCATCAATTGTTTGTTGCGATACACTATGGTAGCCATTTCTGGCTTTAGCATATATTTTATTTGCTAAAATTTTACCATCTTCGGTTTTCATCATTTCGCCATATAGGGGTAGTAAAAATTTTCTTCTACCAACGGTACAAAGAAAATGTTCCATTGCCGAATTAATTTTTGTGTAATTATTTTTCAAACATAAATAATACCAAGCATCAGCAATTTCGCAATTGCCATTTCCTGTAAAATGATATGCCGCATCCAAATCATCCAACTGTTTTTCGGATAATTTTTCAGGTAAATTATTAATAAAGTGCAACCATTCATGCGTTGACCATTGCAACGTATTTTTTGGATAAATTAAATTTTTACTTTCAAAATTTCTTATAGCAACATCTACCATATCAAACTTTGCAGATTTGATTACAGGCGCATTTGCAGGCAATCCAGCAGCATAAATCCAATCATTAATTGATACTGTTTTAAATTTTTCGGCATTAGGTTGAATTAAATTTTGATTCAAATAATCCACAAATTCTTCGGTAGTGATAGATTGAAAAGCATGAACAGCAAAATAGTTTTTCAAAAACTCATCCCATTTTTCTCTGCCCGATTTTTCTTCCATTAATCTTAAAAATAAATAACCTTTATTGTAAGCTATATCATTCATTCCATCATCAGGGTCTCTGCCTTTTAAATTTAATTTCAAATGTGTATCTGCATTTTTTTCGCCCAAATCTTTTAGTGTATTTTTCAAATCCTGCACACTTAAGTTTGCCAACATTTCGCTGTAATCCTTGCCATATAAGTCTTCCATGATTCGTTGCTCAAAATAAACGGTAAAACCTTCGTTTAGCCAAAAATCATTCCATGTGGCATTGGTGGTTAAATTTCCACTCCAACTATGCGCCAATTCATGTGCTACAAGTGCTACCAAACTTCTATCGCCAGCAATTACTGTGGGTGTTGCAAAAGTTAAACAAGGATTTTCCATACCACCAAAAGGAAAACTTGGTGGCAATACAATTACATCATATCTACCCCAAGCATAAGGCCCATAAAGCTTTTCGGCAGCATTTACCATTTTGCCCATATCGGCAAATTCCCAAGCCACTTTTTCAACCATCGGCAATTCGGCATAAATTCCACATCTGTTATCAATTCGTTTAAATGCAATTTCGCCAACAGCTAATGCCATTAAATAGCTTGAAATAGGCTTTGGCTGTGTATAATGATATACACCATCTTTATTTAATTCAGTTGCATTATTTGCTACACTCATCACTGCCATCAAATTTTTTGGGCAATGAATAGTAGCATCATAAGTAAACCGAATGCCTGGTCCATCCTGACACGGAATCCATGTTCGGGCTAAAATGGCTTCAGATTGTGTGAATAAAAATGGTTGTTTTTTACCAGCGGTTTGTTCGGGTTTTAACCATTGAACAGCAGCAGAATTAGGCGAAGTATGATAATAGATACAAACATTTTTTGTAGTACTATCAATAGCAATATGCAAGGCATTGCCCAAAAATTTAACACTTGGTTTTATTTCGAATTTTGCATTTGTTGCTGCATCATTCAATGTAATTTTTTCAATAGATAAATCACGGGTATCAAAAATAATTTCGGTAGCATTATTATGTGTTTCAATATTCCAATTAGCAAAACCACTTACTATATTTTTTTCAAAATCAACATTTAAATTTAATGAAAGATGCTTTACTACAGCATTTTCGGGTTCGGCAAAAGAATGGCAATCATGTTTATCTATATTCGAATTATTACTTATCAATGTTTTTTTATGTTGGCAATTGAAAAATAAAAATGCTGAAAGAGATACTAAAAATATTTTTTTCATGAATAAAAATTAAGCAGCAATATTAAGTATATAAAATTGAATTGTGCCTTACAAAAAATGAAATGAAACCTTAATATTACTTCTTTTTGATAACAGAGAATGAGCAACCTAATCACATTTTAATAAATGGGTAAAGATTATTTGCCTATTAAATCCAGATTACGCATTAGAAAAATAACTTAATGTTTTATGATTCGACTCGTCATAGTGAGCCTGACGAACTATCACCATGACGGTCATGATGAGCTTGTTGAACCAAATTCAACTTTCCATCGCTTAATCTGGGTTAAATCAATACATAAAAAGTAATTTGTTGAACCTTTTGCAACTCAAAGTTGTTTAACTATGCACAAAAAATAATTTTAAGATGAGTACAGTAAAATCGATTCAGCAAGTATTACCACCGCCAGCAGCACACATGGTGGGCGATGGCTTTAGGGTTCACAATTTTTTTCCGAGTGGGTATAATATGGGATTAAAAAGAATGAGCCCGTTTGTAATGTTAGATTATAATTCGAAAGTTGAATTTCCGCCAACCGATACGCCCCGTGGCGTAGGTGTGCATCCACATCGTGGGTTCGAAACCGTTACCATTGCTTACCATGGCAAAGTAGCTCATCATGATAGCGCAGGCAATAGTGGAATCATTGGCGAAGGCGATGTGCAATGGATGACGGCTGCATCGGGCGTATTGCATAAAGAATATCATGAAAAAGAATTCAGCAAAGCCGGCGGCATGTTTCAGATGGTGCAATTGTGGGTTAATTTGCCTGCAAAAGATAAAATGAGCACACCCAAATATCAGGAGCTAACCAACAGCAATTTTGGTAAATATAAATCGGCGAATGGCGATGTAATGGCTGATGTAATAGCTGGCGAACTACATGGTGTAAAAGGCGCTGCATCAACATTTACACCTATTAATATGTATAATATAAGTATGAAGGCTGATGCAAATTTAGAATTTAATTTGCCTGCAAATTTTAATACTGGTATTTTAGTAATTGAGGGTTCGGTAGTTGTAAATCAAACCACCAATGCTGCCGCCGACCATTTTATTTTATTTAAAAATGATGGCGAAACAATTGAACTTACAGCCACCGAAAACACAAAATTATTAGTGTTAAGCGGCGAACCGATTGATGAACCCATTGTGCCTTATGGCCCATTTGTGATGAACACAAAAGAAGAAATAATGCAAGCTTATAACGATTTTAATACAGGTAAATTTGGTGTATTAGAAGATTAAATAGTGTTATTGAAAATGGTTATTGGTTAGTAGTAAGAAAAAAATAAAATAATGAAAGTAGAAATTTGGAGTGATGTAATGTGTCCGTTTTGTTATATAGGCAAACGTAAATTTGAAAAGGCTTTAAGCCAATTTGATAAAAAAAATAATATTGAAATTGAATGGAAAAGTTTTCAATTAGATGCCACTATTGAAAGCCAACCCAACAAAACAATTAATGAATATTTAGCCGAACGCAAAGGCATAAGCGCCGAACGTGCAAAGCAGATGAACGACCAAGTAACACAAATGGCAGCCGCTGAAGGATTGGAATATCATTTAGATAAAGCCGTGGTTGCCAACTCGTTTGATGCACATCAATTTGTACAATTTGCTAAAACAAAAAACAAAGGCAATGAAGCCGAAGAAGCCTTATTTAAAGCCTATTTTACCGATAGCAAAAATATTAGCAGCCATAATTTATTGTTAGAATTAGCAGCATCAATTGGTTTAAATACAGATGAATTAAAAAATGCTTTGCAACAAAATTTATTTGCCGATAAAGTAAAACAAGATATTTATGAAGCTTCGCAAATTGGCGTTTCGGGTGTTCCGTTTTTTGTGTTTGATAATAAATATGCAGTATCTGGTGCTCAACCATCTGAAACATTTTTGCAAACTTTACAACATTCATTTAATGAATTTAAAATTGAAAAAAAATAAGCACCCATTAAATTAAACAGAATGGAAACACAAAAAAACAATCCGCTACACAATATTACTTTAGAACAAATATTGAATTATTTAGTAGAAACAAAAGGTTGGGAATATTTGGGTGAAGAAGTAAATATTAATTGCTTTAAAATAAATCCTAGTGTAAAATCGAGTTTAACTTTTTTACGAAAAACACCGTGGGCAAGAGCAAAAGTAGAAAGTTTGTATTTGTATGTGAAACGAAAAAATAAAATTTAATGCCCTTAATACAGCAGCCTGCTTATATTTGTTTCAAATAAAAACAACACTAAAAATAAATGAAAAACATTTTTGATAAAAACGTTTCTACCGAAGTAGTAAACAGAATACAATCTTTAACTGCTGATACAAAGCCAGTTTGGGGCACGATGAGTGTAGATAAAATGTTAGCACATTGCAATGTTACTTACGAATTTTTGTATGACAATATTCATGCAAAACCAAATGGCGTTAAAAAATTTATGCTAAAATTATTTGTAAAAAATATTGTTGTAAACGAAAAGCCTTATAAAAAATCGAGCCAAACAGCACCCGAATTTATTATTAAAACCAACAAAAATTTTGAGCAAGAAAAAAAACGATTGGTTGATTATATTAACAAAACACAGCAATTGGGCGAAGCACATTTTGATGGTAAAGAATCGCATTCGTTTGGTACATTAAATAAAATCGAATGGAATAATATGTTCTACAAACATTTAGATCATCATCTATCTCAATTTGGCGTATAAATTATTTTTCTAAAAAAATATACTGACTAAATTCATGCATTAGCTCTTGAAAAGCTCATCATTGCTGCATTTAAAAATTTATTTTTCAAATAGTTTGGTGGTTCAATAATTTTGCATTTATCTTTGCATCACGTTCTTTAATACAATTATTCTTATCCAGAAAGACAGAGGGAATTGACCCGATGACGTCTTGACAACCCTTTCGAGCAATCGAAAGAAGGTGCCAAATTCAA
>JBEEMV010000063.1:0-19583 GCA_041192505.1 Bacteroidota bacterium | reverse complement strand
TTTTGGTAATAAGCCAACCCCATTTGATACACAATTTTAGAATTGGTAGGGTCTAATTTTGTAGCTTCTTGCAATAATTTAATTCCTTTATCAAATTGACGAAGCTCAATTAATTTAACAGCTTCAATAGCTTTAGCTTTGGCAACTTGCTTTTCAGTTAGCATTATGCCAAATGACGTATGAAGTGTAAATAAAAAAAAGATTAATAAGCTAAAACTGAATTTCACTTTTTGGGATTATTGTTACAAAATTAAAAATTATGTGTTCAAAGATAACAAAGAGTATTCTTAAATCACATTTTTAAAATACATTTGCAAACTTTTATTAATAAAAAATGGAACAATTAGATTTTGAATGGGGTAAACTTACCGAAAAATTAAGAGCACAGTTTGATAAAAAACCTGATGTAGATGCACTATTGTTTTTGATAGGTATTAGAGAATTGGGTGCCATGCCACGAGTTTTTACAAAAGAAGAAAAACAAGATTTAATGCATATTGCCACTTGTAAATTATTGAGCAGAAACGGTTTTTATGAATTAGAACATCTCGATCAACAAGGTTGGCCACATTGGAAACCAATTAAAGAATTGCCAAGCCTAACCATGAAAGAACAAGAAATATTATTGAAAGAAAATATAATTGAATATTTTAACGATTTAGATTACTTTAAATAAACCATAACCATTATTAATTAAATGAAAAACATTGCTACTATCATCTTTGTATTACTATTTACAACTACAGTATTTGCAAAAAAAACAACCGAAACAAAAGTTAAAATGGAAACTACCATGGGTACTATTGTTTTAAAATTATACAATGAAACACCCTTGCATCGTGATAATTTTATAAATATGGTAAAGGCCCATTCTTACGATAGTTTGTTGTTTCATCGCGTTATCAATCATTTTATGATACAAGGCGGCGATCCAAATTCGAAACATGCCAAACCAAATGAAATGCTTGGCAATGGCGAAATGCCCAATGTAAAAAGAATTCCAGCCGAATTTAAAACAGATTTATACATTCATAAAAAAGGCGTATTGGCAGCAGCCCGAGATAATAATCCCGAAAAAGCAAGTAGCAATTGCCAATTTTATATTGTGCAAGGCAAAACATATACCGAGGCCGAACTGAATATGATGAGCCAACGAGGCGGCATTAAATACACACCACAGCAAATTGAAACTTACAAAACAATTGGTGGTACACCATATTTAGATGGCGGCTATACCGTATATGGCGAAGTGGTAGAGGGCATTGATGTACTTGATAAAATTGAAAATGTAAAAACAGCACCAGGCGATAGACCTATTGAAGATGTGCGAATTATTAAATGCACTATTTTAAAAAATAAAAAGAAATTCTTGTTTTTTTGATAATGGTGCAACACCGTTTATACTAATGGCATCTTTAAAAAGTATGTTTTAAAAAAGAATAATGATACCAAGCAATTTTTTTACTAAAAACTGGGATAGAGTATGCTATGCAATATTCTTGGTTTTGTTGCAATGTGGCAACCTAATATTACACATTTTTGGTTTTGTGCTTCCCATTTTTGCTTCAACAAAAAAAGCAAAAGGAGTTATTTTTTTTCCATACGGATTTAAAGGAAGCGATGGCGCAAATCGTAGAATTATGCAATACATCCCTTTTTTTGAAGCTGAAAATATACCAACAAAAGTTTGCGATTTGGTGGATGACGATACATGCCATAAATATTTTAATGGCCCCCGTTGGAAGTGGTATTTTTTTCTACTTTATTGTTTTTATAAAAGAATATTTCAAATACCGATGGTAATGAAATACGATGCTGTGTTTATTCAACGGGGCATGTTTCCCTTGTATTTCGATTTAAAAATTCCATTAATGGAAAAAATAATTTACAAGCTAAACAAAAATGTAGTGATTGATTTTTGGGATTCGGTATTCGAAGGGCAACTTGAGCTTACTATTCAATCTGTTAAATATTCAAAAGTAGTTACCGTTTCAAATTCATTTTTATATGAAAATTTTTCAAAATGGCATTCTAATGTTTTAATGTGGAATATATCAATCGTTACTTCAAAATATAAAGTAAAAACTGATTTTACAATTCAGCAACCAACAAGATTAGTATGGACAGGGCTACCTCATAATTTAAAAAACCTTGGATACATTTTTCCTACCTTAATTAAAGTAAATAAAACTCATCCCATAGTTTTAGTAATAATTGGGCGTAAAGCGCCTGAAGTTAAAGAATTAAATATCGAACATCATTTTTGGAACGAATCTACATTTCATAATTTATTGCAAAGTGCAGATATTGGAATTTATCCTGAAAAAAATTCAATTCATGCCAATGGTAAATCGGCTATGAAAGTAATGGATTTTTTATCAACAGGATTACCCATGATTGGCGTTCCATATGGGTTGCCTAAGGAAGTAAAGCATTTGCAACATTTATATATTGCCGATGGAGAAACTGAGTGGGAAATTGGGTTAAAAAAAATGATAGAAGAGGAGGTGTTAAGAGAGCAACTGGGAAAAGCTGCCCGAAATACAATAGTAGAAAACTATGACGTGAAAGCAAGCTATAATCAACTTAAAAAATTATTATTTGATAAATAATGTGTGGCATAGCTGGTATTTATAAATTTAATCAACAGAAAATTGATTCTGAAAAAATTCAGAAAATGATTGCTGTTCAAGCTCATCGTGGGCCTGATGGTAGCGGTATTTGGCTTAACGAAAATGCAACATTAGGATTAGGGCATAATCGATTAAGTATTATTGATTTGTCTGCCGCTGCGGCTCAACCTATGCATTATGCAGGATTGTATACGATTACCTATAACGGTGAATTGTATAATTATAAACAACTAAGAGAAGAACTGAAAAATAAAGGACATCAGTTTAAAACAGAATCCGACACCGAAGTTTTATTAGCATTGTATGCTGAATATGGTGTAGAATGCTTGCAAAAAATGGATGGTATGTTTGCCTTTGCTATCTGGGATAAAAAGCAAAACATACTTTTTTGTGCTCGTGATAGATTTGGCGAAAAGCCTTTTCACTACTACTATTCTAAGCAAGAAGGTAAATTTATTTTTGCTTCTGAAATTAAAACAATTTATGCATCACAGGAAGTAGAAAAAAAGATAAACCATAAAATGGTTTACAGTTATTTAACTCATGAATTAGTTGAAAATCCATTTCAATTAAATGAAACTTTTTTCGAAAATATTTTCAGATTAGCATCAGCATCGTACATGGTAATAAACAACAATGGCGATTTGAAAACAAATAAATATTGGCAGCTAAATGCTTCTTTAAATGCATCTAATCAAGCTATAAACGAACAAGAAATTTATCATCAATTCAAGGATCAATTATCGGCTTCTGTTAAATCAAAACTTCAAGCTGATGTATCAGTAGGCACTTCACTTTCAGGCGGATTAGATTCAAGTACAATTGTTTGTATTATTAATCAATTGAAGGAAAAAAATCAAATTCAAAAAACATTTTCAGCTAGATTTTATGATGATAATTTAGATGAAGGAAAGTACATAAACATTGTAAAAAATTATTGTGAAATAGATTCACATGATGCTTGGATTGATGAAGAAAATTTAATTGAAAAAGCAAAAAAAGTTTTACATTTTCATGATGAACCTTATGCAGGAGCAAGTGTAATTGCACAATGGGAAGTAATGAAATTAGCAGCAGAAAATAATGTAAAAGTATTATTAGATGGACAAGGCGCTGATGAATATTTGGCTGGATATTCTAACTATTATGCTATTTATTATAGACAATTATTTTTATCTAATAATAAAATATTAAAAGACGAATTAGAGGGCTATTTGAATGTAGTAGGACGTGATTTTGATTTTGATTTAAAGTTTATGGCCGATGCTCGGTTTCATTTTTTATTTAAAATGATAAGTGATTTTAAACGTAAATATATTGGAGCAGGATACAACAAGTATATTGATAATAATTATGTTCAGGTTAATCAACCAACGTCTATCGAATCGCCTTTTATATATTTCAATAACCTTAGTGAAGCATTGCAATATTCAACAACAGAATATGGTTTGCACAAACTTTTAAAATATGCGGATAGAAATTCAATGGCAAATTCTATTGAGGTACGATTACCTTTTCTTCAACACAAAATGGTTGAAAATGTATTGCAGTTGCCTTCTGATTTTTTAATTAATGATGGATGGACAAAATATCTTTTACGTCGTTCATTAGCAGATGTAGTACCCAGCGAAATAACTTGGCGAAAAAATAAATTAAGCTTTCAACCGCCCGAAAAAAAATGGATGAATTCTCATGCCATGAAACCTATTATGAACGAAGCACACGAGTGGTTGTATAGAAACGGAATAACAAATAAATATGCAAAAGATGAAATGGAATGGAAATATTTAATGGTTTATTTATTCCTAAATCAATAACTTATTTCATATAAATATAATTGCTTTTGAAAGTTATTTTTTCTTCATTCAATAACCATTCTAAATAGTATTTTAAATCAATTTCAGAAAACTCTTTTAGCAAGTTTTGGGCATCTTTAATTTGAAAAGGCCGAATAGAAAATTCATGTTTCATGCCATTGTATACCTTCAACATTTTAGCTGCCGAATAATGTTTCTTTTTATATTCGATACATACATCGCATTTGCCACAAGGCAATGTGTGGGCTTCGTTAAAATAATTAAGCAAATAGATAGTTCTGCAAGTTGTGGTGTTATTCACATAGCCAATCATCGATTGAATATGCTTTTCACTTTTTTGTTTTAATAATTCTAATTCAGCCAAATTCAATTCTATATTTTCTTGTTTCTCTCTGGGCTTTAATAAAATTATTTGCGGTTTGTCTTTAGCTGGTGAATAATCAATAATATTCATTTTGGTTAAATCATTCAACATTTGTTTTAATACATCAATACTGATTTTTAATTCATTTGCCATTTTCGATTCTAATAAAACGCAGTAATTATCCTTTATGCCGCCATGCATTCTTAACAATAATTTTACAACAGGCTCATACTTTTTATTTTCAACTTCAAATTGATATAACACTTCTCGGCTTGCTGAAATAATAGCTCGTGATGGTAAATAAACAGCTTCAGTTAAGGTTAATATTTTTTGTTGTTCTAAAATTTTTAACGATTGAAAAGCAGCAAACATTTGAAGATTAAATTTTTCTACAAATGCATTCAAATCAAAATCGAAAGCTTGGTTAATGCCGCTACCATAAGCTATTTGAAAGAATTGCATCAAGGCTTCATAAACACGTTTTATTTCATCAGTCGGAGGATAATTATTTTTTATAGATAGCTGCAAAGCATTAATATCATCATCATTCCAAAGCAAAGCCACATACGATAATTTTTCATCTCTACCAGCTCTGCCAGCTTCTTGATAATAAGCTTCGGGGCTATCAGGCAAATCTAAATGAATTACACTTCGTACATCGGGTTTATCAATTCCCATCCCAAATGCATTGGTACAAACCATTGCTTGTACTGTATTTTTCATCCAATTTTCTTGTCGCTTATCTCTTTCTTTTTGTGGTAACCCTGCATGATAAAATTCCGATTTTATTCCATTTTGTTGAAGCCATTGCGCCGTAATTTTTGTAAGCCTTCTATTACGAACATACACAATGCTGCAACCATTTACTTTACGTAAAATTTCCAATAATTTAGTTTGCTTATCATTCTCTTTTCGTACTACATAAATCAAATTTTTTCGAGCAAAACTTTTAGTAAAGATGGTTGGATTTTTCATTTCCAATTTATCACAAATGTCTTGCTGTACCTCTTTTGTAGCCGTGGCTGTAAGTGCTAAAACAGGAACATTTTTTATCAATTCTCTAACATTGGCAATGGCCAAATAAGATGGACGAAAATCGTAACCCCATTGCGAAATACAATGTGCTTCATCAACTGCTAAAAAACTAATGGGCAAATGCGAAAGTTGCTCTCTAAACAATTCGCTTTGCAATCTTTCGGGCGATATATAAATGAATTTTAAATGACCATTGTGTGCATTATCCATCACATTTTGAATCTCTCTTTTACTCATGCCACTAATAATTGCCGAAGCCGTAATTTGTCGTTTTCGAAGTTGCAAAACTTGGTCTTTCATTAATGCAATTAGCGGCGATACAACCACACAAACACCATCCATCATTAACCCTGGCACTTGATAACAAACTGATTTGCCACCACCTGTAGGCAGCAATGCCAGTGTATCATTACCCGAAATGATAGAGTCGATAATTTCACGTTGTCCATCTCTAAAATTATCGTAGCCCCAATATTTTTTCAGTATTTCGTTTGCAATTGGCATGTAGCTATCCTATTGTGTTTTGTAAAATTATTCTGAAAGTGGTACCATTGTTTACCTGTGATTCTTTTACAAATATTTTACCTTGATGATATTCTTCAACAATACGTTTGCAAAGCGCCAAACCCAAGCCCCATCCACGTTTTTTGGTACTATACCCAGGTTTAAAAACTGTTTTATATTTATCCGATGTAATTCCTTTACCCGAATCTGTAATGTCAATCATACATTTATTGCTTTGCGAAAAAATGGAGATAGAAATTTTACCAATGCCATCTTCCATCGAATCTAAAGCATTGCGCAGCAAATTTTCCATCACCCATTCCATTAACGGAGTGTTTATTTTAATGGTGTAATCATTATTTATTTCAGATGAAAATTGAAATTCAATTTTGCTACTTGCTCGGCGTTTCATGTAAATCATACAGCGTTCAACAAGCGGAACAATAGCAGCATCAACCAATTCGGGTGCCGAACCAATTTTGCTAAACCGCTGTGTAATTATTTCTAATCGTTCAATATCATTTCCAATTTCTATTACTGCATTATTTTTTTTCAACGATTCATCGGCTTCTTTTAAATATTCAACCCAAGCATTTAACGAACTTAATGGCGTAGCAATTTGGTGTGCTGTTTCCTTTGCCATGCCTACCCATAATTGGTTTTGCAAACTTCGTTGCGATGAAAAAAAAGCAATATAGGCTACAATTAAAAATACAATGATGATTAAAATTTGAATGGTTGGAAAATATTTTAATTCGGTAAGTAAGGTTGAATCTTTGTAAAAAATATATTGTACAATTTTGCCATTTGCAAATATCGGAATAGAGTCTTGTTCGGCTCTCATCTTCATTAATTCGGCTTCCATTTTTTTTACATCTGCCGAATCTTTTGAAGGAAAATTTTTACAGCCTTGCATTTGTTTTTTTTCATCAGTAAGTATTAATGGAATGGTTTTATTGCGTTGAATAATGTTGATGATAAAACCGATATCAGTATTATCGCCAGCGGTGTTTAAATGCTCATAAGTATTAGCCAATTGTTCCATTCTGTTTCGTTCTTCGGCGGATAATTTTTTGGCTAACAAATTAGTGTACCACAAACTGGCAATAACAATCATTAATGCTGCAATCAGCAAGGCAATTCTAAAGCGATTATAAAATGTATAATTATTCATTTTTTGTGTTCAAATTATTTTGTGGTATCATCCCAATTTATCAATTCAATTTTCTCATCTTGTTTAAAATCTACTGGCTTTTCTCTTTTTGTTTCGCCTTTCAAATCGGCTTTAATTAAGGCTTTTAAGGTTTCGTGTTCGGCTTTTAAATTTTCTTTAAATTTATCACGGCTCGATTTTTTATCTCTTACAATTTTTAAATTACTGCCTTTGCCAGTCATTCGTAAAAATATATTGAAGCCTTTTTTGTCGTTATCTTCTTCCCAATTATCATCCGTATTTTTTCCTAATTTTTTACCAAACCAATCCATCAAATTTATTTTGAAAAGATAATCCATTTCATTATCAAAAGTATGTGTACCTGAAACGTTTATGTTTAGTGCATTATTTTGAATTCGCATTTCAGGAATAATAATTTTTCCATCACCAATTTCAATTTGATTTTTTAAAGTGGCGAATTTTAAATGCTTCAAATCATCCACATTTAAATACTTTGATAAACTTAAAAGTTGCGATACATTTTTCAATTCGCCATTGCTTACAGTAATATCTGACGAAGAAGAAATGCTTTTTGGAATAACCATAAATTCTTTATCAAATTTGCCTGAAACGGTTGTTGTGCCTGTAAGATTTCCGTTTACATTTTCTGCTTTCAACATCGTTTGATTAAAATTTTCAAACTGCTCGAATGTGGATGTGATATTCAAATTTTTATAATCCGAATTAAAAAGAAAAGCAATTTCATTTTCAGATTGAATTAACTTACCCGATAAATTTAAATTGCCATTTTGTGTTTCGGTTTTAAATTGATGAATAATAATTTCATTATTTTGAATGCTAACATCAGCATCAATATTTTGCATTTTAAATTTATTATAATTGGCTTCGTTGCATTTAATTTTTGTGTGTAATGGAAAATCGAGCCAATTATTAGATAGAATAGAATCTTTTTTTGCTGCATTATTTGCCACCAATAAGCTATTAATATCAAGCTTTTCGGCAGTAATATTTAAATCAATTAATTCTTTTTCGGTTGTATAAAAATATTTTGAAGATAAAAATCCACTAACCGATATACTATTATTATTTACAACGAATTTTACGTTTTCAAATGCTATTCCATCACGGTTGGCTAACAGCGATGCATTTAATTTTTCAATTGTATAGTTGTTGTTTTTAATATTCAAATCCTTAATTTCAATTTCATTTTCGAATACAATATTCTGTATTTCGTTTTTATTATTTATGGCAATTGTTGCATTAAAATCTTTACAAATTATATTGCCCGAAGCATTTAAATTATTCGAATTATTATTTAATGCCATTAAATCTTCAACCGAAATATTGCCCGATATTTTTGCTTCTACCAATTGTGCTTTGCCATCATTTTTATCAGTTAAAAACAAACTAAACGGAGCATCATTTAATTCAGCATCAAATTTTTTAAGTACAAAAATGCTGTTCAATTTATCTATCGAAAACATGCCCACCATATTAATATTGGTAAAATTATTTTTCCAATTTGCAATGTGAAGTGTTCCATTTGTACAACTAAAATTTCCATCAATTGAAAAATTATTGGTTGAAAAATTGTTTTCAATTTTGCCACTAAAATTATTTAACAATCCTTTGCCTTCAGTTCCTTTCAGCTTTTCATTAACATTGGCTGGCAGTAATTCAGTTAAATTTTTTACATCAAAATCTTTTCCTTTAAAATTTAGTTTTAAAATTTTATTGGCAATTAAACTGCCACTTAATTCCAATTCATTATCTGCCAAATTCAGCACCATATTTTTGAAATCATATGCTTGATTTTTTACATCAATAATTGTTTTGCCCGAAATGCTTAATGGCTTATTGTAAGTAAATTGTGGAAGCGATTTTGAATCGGCATTTATGATTGAAGTTATTTCAAAATCGGTATGCAATTTTTCGTTTTCATAAAATCCGTTTGCCAATAATTCATCAATACTAAAACTTAAAGTAAGATTCGATTTTTGGTTTTCTATCATCAATTTACATTTTTCAATTACCAATTTTTCTACTTTAATTGATGAGCTCGATTTTGAATTGGATGTTTGATTTTTAAAAACATTATAGTTTGATAAACCATTTTTATAATCAACAATATGAAGCGTTGTGTTTTTTAAATAGATAGCATCAATTCTGTATTCACCTTTAAAAATTTTTATGGTATTAAAACCTGCATCAAATTCATCGGCTTCAATAAATGCATGATGCGATTTAATTTTATTTCGAAGTACAACTTGATGAAAACTTACACTGGCATTTGGAAAATGCTTGATAAACGAAAATGAAATATCGCCTTTAAGCAATATTTCGCCATTCAATTGTTTGTTTATTTCGGCAATGGCAATTGTTTTTAGCTTGTTTTGAAACACAAATGCTAAAACAATTAATGCAATAAAAATTGTTAAAATAGAAAGAAAAAAGTAGAGTAAAAATTTTCTGAATCGTATCCAAAACATCATTGTAAAGCTTCTTTAATAAAAGATAAAGTTACAAACGAAGTGAATATTTTTTTATTTCAAACCAATTAATCTGAATTCTTAATTTTTTTAAAAATGTAGGTTTTGCTTTCGGTACCATTTACCAATCGCTGAATATTTTTTTGATGCGTAGCAATTACGGTAAATGTGGCGGCTAAGGCAAATAATCTTAACAATATTTGGTCGTCGTGCTTAAATGCTAAAAATATTAAAACTGGTAAAGCTATACTTGCCAACAAACTACTTAATGATACATAGTTTGAAAACAATAAGGTTACAAAAAATATCGCCATGCATAATAAAGCTACTTCGGTATGTATGCCTAATAAAACGCCGAACATAGTAGCAATGCCTTTTCCACCTCTAAAATTTGCAAACACAGGAAACACATGCCCAACAATGGCTGCAATGCCTAAAATAACTTGAAAGTTGATAAAACCATCGGTATGTGGTTGTAAATCAGAAAATAAATAAGCCAATTTTAAAGCTGCAATTCCTTTAAATACATCAACCAATAAAACGAAAATGGCTGGCTTTTTTCCTAACACTCTTAATGTATTTGTAGTGCCTGCATTGCCGCTTCCATGCTCACGAATATCGGTATTGAAAAAATATTTTCCTACCCATACGGCAGTAGGAATTGAGCCTAAAAGATAGGCTAATAGTATTGCAATATTATTGATAATAGACATAGATGTTGTGTTATCTTATTTGCGAAGATAAAACTTTTCATTTAATCATTAATCATTTATTGTGAATAATGAATTAATGGTTTTAAAAAATAAGATACTTTTACATCAGAAATTAATTAAAAATGAAATCAAAATCATTGCTATTATTTTGTGTGTTTAGCAGCTTGCTATCAATTGCTCGAATTGTTTATTCCCATAATTTGAATTTTATTTATTTAAATTGGAATTTGTTTTTAGCCTTAATGCCATTAATTATTGCTACCCTAATTTATCGATACAAATTAACTGGTTTTACATTTGGATTAATGTTATTTTCTTGGATGCTGTTTTTTCCAAATGCGCCTTATTTAGTTACCGATTTAATGTATTTATCTAAAATAAAAAATCATTCATTAATTCCTATTTGGTTTGATATTATCATGCTCAGTTCTTTTGCCATTAATGGTTTGCTGCTTGGCTTTGCATCGTTTCAAATAATTTTTAATCAATTAGAAATAAAATTTACAAAATCGCTTACTCGAATTTTTATGACAATTTATTTATTGTTTAGTGGCTATGGCGTTTATTTAGGTAGATTTTCGAGATTTAATAGTTGGGATATTATTACAAATCCTGAAGCATTATTTAGTTCGATATACCAAACATTATTACACCCTATTCAATATAAAAGTGTATATATTCTTTCCATTTTATTTGGCACTTTAGTATGTTTGGTTTTTTATTCGTTGTATGAAACAATTGAAGCCAAAAAAGATTTAAACTAAAATGAATTATATTAATTTAGAAATTGCTGATAGAATTGCAACCATAACGCTTAATCGCCCTGAAAAGCGAAATGCATTAAATCCTGAAATTGTTTCAGAACTTTTATTTGCATTTAATAAAATACAGGATGATGAACATGCAAAAGTAGTAGTGATAAAAGCAAATGGCGAAGCATTTTGTGCTGGTGCCGATTTAGGATATTTACAACAATTGCAAAAAAATACTTTTGAAGAAAATTTAGAAGACAGCAGGCATTTAAAAAAGTTGTTCGAAACTATTTACAACTTTCCGAAAGTAGTAATTGCGCAGGTTGAAGGCGCTGCATTGGCTGGTGGCTGTGGTTTGGCAAATGTTTGCGATTTTTGTTATGCAACACCCGAATCAAAATTTGGATTTACAGAAGTTAAAATTGGATTTATTCCTGCCATTGTAAGTGTGTTTTTATTACGGAAAATTGGAGAAGCAAAAGCAAAAGATTTATTGCTTTCGGGCAATATAATTTCGGCAGATGAAGCTTTGCAATTTGGCTTGGTAAATAAAATTGTGGATAAAGAAAATATAGCCGAATTTGTAAAAACTAAATGCAATCAACTTATTTTGCAGGCAAGTGGTCAATCATTATCATTAACAAAACATTTGATTTCGGCTGTGCAACATTTGAATATAGAAGATGCTCTTGAATATGCAGCAACCCAAAATGCAAAAGCCCGAGCATCGGATGATTGTAAAAAAGGTATTGCATCATTTTTAAATAAAGAAAAAATAAATTGGTAATTTTTAAAAACAACATTAAACCATGATAAAAAAGATAACACTATTATTTGCTGTATTAAGTTTATTTTCGTTTCGAATTTATGCTCAAACTGTTGATGTTCAATCAACTGAAGGCAAAACAAAAGTTTATAAATATAAATTAAAACTTCAGCCAATACCTGAAAAGGCTGATTTAGATTTTTATATACAAAATGTACAAAATGAAGACTTATTTGAATATTCAATTGGTAATTTTAATTTTGATAAAGGTGCATATCAAGAAAAAAATATGCAATTGTTGAAATCATTAAAACAAGATTCAACTGACGAATTAAATAATATTGAAAAATTTAAAAAAGCATCATTAAAATCACTTAGTTATGATAGTGCAAAAGTTGAAGTTTATATAAATGCCGAATATAATTATTCTTGTATTACTATTGGAGGCGATACCTTGATCGGTATTAAAAAATTTGTTGAACCAACTATAAATTACTACTACACTTCAAAAAAAGTCATTTTTTTCAATAGCACTGATATGGGAAGTTTAAACAAGCTTCATAGCTCACAAAGTGTTTATTCTATGCCTGAACTTCCATTTCAAATTCTTGGTCATAATTTTACAGTTTCAAAAACTAAATTTTTGAATAAAATGTATTCATCAACTACTTTATTAACTAATGAAATAAGTGAAACATCAAATCTTATTTACGATTTTCAATATCCTTCTGAACCTAATTCATTTCCACTTCAATTTAATATTTTTAGGAATGGCAATAAATACTGCTTTGAACTTGTATCTGAAAAAGAATTAAGTAATTCGAAGGCAATAAGTAAAAAGATAAAAACTGTTTCAGAAAAAAAAGTTGAAAAAGTGGAACTAAACCAAATTTATCAAATGGTTGGCTTTGATTATTAATACTAAATCATAATTATATAAGTTTTCATATAAATTTCATAACAATACTGTGGCTGCAATTTTTGAAATTGCAGCCATTATTTTCTCATCTTTCATAAAAAAACAAAAATCAACACATGACAAAAAAGACTTTACAACAATTAGCAATACTATTTTCAATAGTATTTACGGTTGTTTTGAGTTCAAATGTTTTTGGACAGGTTACAACCACCGAAGGCTTTGAATCAGCAACTTTTGCTCCAACAGGATGGAAGATTTCACCCTTAATTGGAGGTCCAAACCAAATTTGGAGAAGAACAACACCGGCTGGTACTAACCCTACAGCAAATCCATATGCAGGAACTGCAATGGCAAGATTTGATAGTAGAAACAATGCTGCTGGAAGTACGCAAACATTATCAAGCCCTATTATAGATATGTCGGGTAGAGGAGCTACTCCTACATCAATTAGTATATGGGTTTATAGAGATACTGCATTTGCTGCCCAAGGTGATAGCTTAACCATTTGGATGAATACTGCCGATACTACTCTTGGTGCTACCAGATTAGGTGGTGTTGCTCGTTCAATAGCTATTGCTTTACCTAATACAGAGGCTTCAATTGGTTGGTATCAATATTCTTTTTCAGTACCTACTTCATTTAATACTGCTTCAAACTATTTATTAATTCAAGGTACAAGTCAACGTGTTACTGGCGGTGGTCCTGGCGCAACTGGTAGAAATATATTTATTGATGATGTAACTTATACAGCTTTTCCACCTGTATGTACAGGTACACCAAATGTAGGTACTATTGTAAATAGTACAAATGTGATTTGTGGTGGTACAGGTTCGGCTACTTTATCTTTAACTTCTCCAATTACCAATGCTTCAGGTATTTCGTATGATTGGCAAAGTTCAACTTCGGCTACTGGTCCATTCGCTACAATTGTAGGCTCAACCAATGCACCTACTGCAAGTACAGGTACCCTATCATCACCAACACCTGCCATGTATTATCAATGTGTGGTTACTTGTTCAGCTTCATCTTTAACATATACAACACCTGTTGACACTATCAATATCAGTTCATCAGTATTACCAGTAGTTGCTGTTACACCCACTACGGCTACAGTATGTAGTGGAGTTACCACAACATTATCTGCTTCTGGAACTGGTTTGACTTCTTTTACTTGGTCAGCTACTAATGGCGGATTAAATGCAACCACGGGTGCTTCGGTTACTGCTACTCCTCCAGCTGGTGGTGGTTTTGGTGGTGCTACAAGAACTTATATTGTTACAGGATTTGATGCAGTTGGTTGTTCTGATACTGCACACATAATTTTAACAGTAAATAATTCACCAAATGCTACTATAACTTCATCTATTCCAAATGATACTATTTGCACTGGCTCTACAGTTATTTTAACTATGCCAAATGCTGGTGGTGGTCCTGGTGGTGGCGCTACTTACTCTTGGAGTAATGGTCCTGTTACACGTCGGGATACAATATCACCAACTATTACAACAACTTATATTGGAACAGTTACAGCTACAAATACTTGTTCAGCTTCTGATACAGTAACAATTGTTGTAAATGTTGGTACTCCTCCAGTTGTTGTTGTTACACCTACCACAGCAACGTATTGCGTTGGCACAAATCCAGTAATGTTAGTAGCTACTGGTGCTGCTACTTATACTTGGACTCCAGCCGCAACTTTGAGTTCAGCTACTAATGATACTGTATATGCAACACCAGCAGGTGGTGGTTTTGGCGGTGGAACAACAGTTTATACTGTTACAGGGTCAAATGGTATTTGTTCTGCAAGTGCTACTGTTACAGTTACTCGTTCAAATCCTCCAACTGGTAATATAACTTCAAATGTTCCTAATGATACTGTATGTACAGGTGGAACAGTTATTTTAACTGCGCCTGCTGCAGGTGGTTTTGGTGGTGGTTACACTTATTTATGGAATAGTGGTTCAACTTACAGAAGAGATACTTTAGTTCCAACAAGTACTGCTATGTATACTGTATTAATTACAAATACTGCTGGTTGTACAAAAATGGATACAATTAATATTGCAGTTATTCCAGGTACTCAACCTGTTTTATCTGCTACGCCAGTTTCTCCAATCAGATATTGTTCTTCTTCAGCTTCAAGTGCAACTGTTTCTATACATGGAGCAACTTCATATACTTGGAATAATACAAATGGAGTTACATTCTTAAGCGTTTCAAATGATTCGGCTTCTATTACTCCAGCTGGTGGCCCAGGTGGTGGAAACTTTACCATTACTGGAAGTATTGGTGCATGTAAATCAACTATTACTATTACAGTTACTGCTGCTAATCCGCCAAACAAATTTAATATTCAAAACTTAAATCCTGGTACTGATACAGTTTGCCCAGGCACTACAGTTATTTTAAGAGGTGGTCCAGGTGGTGGAAATACTTATTTATGGGATGATGGAAAAACTACAAGAAATGATACGGCTATAATAAATACTGGTGGATATAAAACTGTTACGGTTTCAAGTGCTCCAGGCTGTTCGATAGTTGATTCAATATTGCTTGTATTATCTGGTGGTAGCGCTTCATTTAATTATGTAGCCGATTCTTCAGCAGTTAAATTCACTGATTTATCAATTCAATCAACTTCATGGGCATGGGATTTTGGTGATACTACTGCTTTAGATAACACACAAAATCCTTCGCATAATTATGCACATTATGGCTTGTATGCTGTTATACTTACAGTTACCGGACCATGTGGTACTTACTCAGATACAATGAATGTAGGCATTTGGAAAACTGGTATTAATGATATTTCTGCTTCTCAAATTTATGCATACCCTAATCCTGTAAATGATGAAGTAAATTTATCTTTTCAAATGAATTCGGCTAATGCTGAATTAGTTTTGATAAATGCATTAGGGCAAGTGATGGAGCAAAAATCTATTTCATCAAAAACAATAAATGGCTTTAATGAAAAACTTTCATTAGCCAAATATCCTAATGGTGTATATACAGTAAAAATCAAATCGAACAATAATATATTAAATGTAAGATTAATAAAATCTGCTAATTAATAGTAGAATTTGAGTTAAACAACACATTAAAAAGCCGTTCAGATTTAATCTGAACGGCTTTTTTAATAATTGCAAATTTCAACATCGGTTATATAAAATAGCGGAAAATTTAATCTATTATTTTATAACACATTCTTACCATAAACTAACCACCCTCACTATTTCTTCATCACCATTTTTAAATATTTACTAGTATAGCCAATATTTGTTTTAACTAATTCTTCGGGTGTGCCTTGAAACAATACACTACCACCGCCTTTGCCGCCTTCGGGTCCAATATCAATTATATAATCCGCTAATTTTACTACATCTAAATTATGCTCAATAATCAACACCGTATTTTTCTTTTCTACTAATTTTTCAACTACACCCATCAATACTCTAATGTCTTCAAAATGTAAACCTGTAGTAGGTTCATCTAAAATATAAAATGTATTGCCTGTATCAATTTTACAAAGTTCTGAAGCTAATTTAACACGTTGTGCTTCGCCACCACTCAATGTTGTAGCACTTTGTCCTAATCGAATATAACCCAATCCTACTTCGGCAAGTGTTCTTATTCTACGATGAATATTCGGAATATTTTCGAACAATGGCACAGCATCTTCCACTGTCATATCCAACACATCGCTAATAGATTTTCCTCTATATCTTATTTCGCAAGTTTCTCTATTAAAGCGTTTACCCAAACATTTTTCACACAATACTTCTACATCGGGCAAAAAATTCATTTCAATAATTTTCATGCCGCCACCTTCACAAACTTCGCATCTGCCGCCTTTTACATTAAATGAAAAACGCCCCGATTTATAACCTCTAATTTTCGATTCGGGCAACATCGCAAACAAATTTCTGATATCTGCAAATACATTGATATAAGTAGCTGCATTGCTTCGTGGGCTTCTACCAATTGGCGATTGATCAATCTCAATTACTTTATCAATATTTTTTAAACTCGAAATAGAATCAAATGCTAACGGTTTATATTTGCTATTATAGCAATGTTTCATTAGCAACGGATACAAAGTTTCGTTGATAATGGTAGATTTACCACTGCCCGAAACACCAGTAACCACAATCATTTTGCCTAATGGAAATTTAACATCAATGTTTTTTAAGTTGTTGCCTTTACAACCTTTTAATTCAATAAATTCGCCAGTACCTTCACGGCGTTTTTTCGGAATTTCTATCTGTGTATGTCCGCCTAAATAATTTGTAGTTAATGATTGTTGTTTTAAAATATCAGCATAAGTGCCTTGCGCCATTACTCTGCCGCCATGTTCGCCAGCTTTGGGTCCAATATCAATTATAAAATCGGCAGCTTGCATTATTTCTTCATCGTGTTCAACCACTAAAACCGAGTTGCCAATTTCGGTTAGTTTTCTTAACGATTGAATCAATTTTTGGTTATCACGTTGATGCAAACCAATACTTGGTTCATCTAAAATATAAGTAATACCTGTAAGCTGCGAACCAATTTGTGTAGCCAATCTTATTCTTTGCGATTCGCCACCACTAAGCGTTCTGCTCGAACGATTCATGTTTAAATATTCTAACCCCACATCTAATAAAAATTGTAATCGAGTGGTAATTTCTTTCAGTAATTCTCTGGCAATAGTTTGTTGTTTGCTATTTAATTTTTCATACAAATTTTCAAACCAATTGTGCAATTCCGAAATATCCATTTTAGATAAATCGGCAATATTTAATTCGTTAATTTTAAAGTACAACGATTCTTTGCGAAGCCTTGTACCATTGCATTCGGTACAATCTTTTAACTCCATAAAATCCTCTGCCCATTTTCTAATACTTTCGCTGGTGGTTTCGCCAAAATATCTTTCCAACATGGGTATTACACCTTCAAATGTTACATCATTTTTATTATACCACGATGCTGTTTTTTGTGATTCGGGTACCGTTAATTTTTCAGTAATATTGCCATACAAAATCATATTTAAAATGGCTGCTGGAAGCACATTAATAGGATCTGTTAAATTAAATTTATGCGTTTTTGCCATGGCATTTAATTGCATAAAAACAAAATTTTCTTTGTATTCGCCAAGCGGTACAATGCCACCTTTTTGTATCGATTTTTTATCGTCAGGAATCACCAAAGCCTCATTCACTTTATGTGTAGAACCTAAGCCTTTGCAATAAGGGCAAGCGCCATAAGGCGAATTAAACGAGAATGAATTGGGCGATGGTTCTTCGTAGCTAATACCCGTATCGGCACACATTAATGTTTTGCTAAGGCGCTCAATTTTATTGGTTTCATAATCCAAAATCATCATTTCGCCTTTGCCCATTTTCATGGCTGTTTGCGATGATGTTTTTATTCTTGGTATTTCATCTTCGCCCACTTCCAATCTATCAATTATGATTTCAATATCATGAATTTTAAAACGGTCAACCTGCATTTTATCAGTAATGTCCGTAATAATTCCATCCACTCTTACTTTTGTAAAACCTTGTTTTCTAACTTGTTCAAACAGCTCACGATAATGCCCTTTTCTGCCCTTTACTTGTGGGGTAAGTATGGCAATTTTTTTTGCGTTATAAGTAGATAAAATATGATCGATAATTTGCTCTTCCGAATATCTAACCATTTTTTTACCCGTTTCGTAGCTGTATGCTTCGCCTACACGGGCATATAGCAAACGGATGAAATCGTAAATTTCGGTAACAGTGCCCACCGTACTTCGTGGGTTTTTATTTGTAGTTTTTTGTTCGATAGCAATTACTGGCGATAAGCCTGTAACTTTATCTACATCTGGTCGTTCCAACGAACCAATAAACTGCCTTGCATACGCCGAAAAACTTTCCATATAGCGGCGCTGCCCTTCGGCATAAATAGTATCAAATGCTAATGATGATTTACCACTGCCGCTAATACCCGTAATTACCACCAATTTGTTTCGGGGTATGTGTACATCAATATTTTTAAGATTATGAACCCTTGCGCCATATACGCTTAAATGCTCTATTTCGTATTCGCTAATTTGGGGTAAAGCTTTAGTGCTTACTTCTTTCTTTTTTGCCATTGAATTTTTTAGAATCTGCGAAGTTGAGGGTTATATTTGATGTAAGCAAATAATTTCAGGAACAATAAAATAAATCGCTACAAGTTCTTCGCCACGATGAGCATCATAAATCAACTCTAAATAATTTTAATTTCTATAATGTATATTTGTTGATTAAATTATTTTTTTAAAAATACAGCGGTGAGTGGATACTAAATCATGGCGGAACTTAGCTCGTGAAGTTACACAAGGTTATCCAATATCAATTCATTAATGAAACAAAAAAAAATAAAGGATGGTGATATATATATATATCAAAACTCCAG
>JBEEMV010000062.1:0-2942 GCA_041192505.1 Bacteroidota bacterium | reverse complement strand
AGAATTTCCATCATCGGCACTTCGACGCAACAATGCATTTACACGGCTTAATAAAAGTTTGGGTTTAATGGGTTTTGAAATGTATTCATCAGCACCTACTTCAAATCCTTTTAGTTCACTTTGTTCATCATCTAATGCAGTTAAAAATGCAATTAGCGTATTTTTTAATTCAGGTATTTTTTTTATTTTTTCGCAAGCCTCAATACCTGTTTTTTCAGGCATCATAATATCTAATAAAATTAATTGAGGTAAATGTTTTTTTGCCAATTCAATAGCTTCATTTCCGTTTTTTCCTGTTATCACTTCATGCCCTTCTTTTATTAAGTTGTAGGCAATAAAATCAAGAATATCTATTTCATCATCAACTACTAAAATTTTAGCCATAAGTTCATTTTTTCTTTTACAAAGTAAGGTTTAAATACGATACAAATAGTTAACTATTTTATTAAGTTAATGTTACCAATTTATTGTTTGTTATGAAATTTTTTATCGTGCTTCAACACTTCGGCATCTACATAAAAAATAATTTCTTCGGCAATGTTGGCTTGCAAATCGCCTACACGTTCAAGCTTTCTAATTATCGACATTAGGTTTAACATCTGAATTGTTTTAGCTGGATTAGCTTGAATGTAGTGAGCAATAATTTGTGTAGCATCAAAATTAATTTTATCTAATTGTTCATCTTTTTCAAATACTAATCGTGCCTTTGCCGAATCGGTATTTTGAAATGCATCAATGGTTTCATCAATCATCGAATTGGCTACTGCAAACATTTCTTTTAATTGTAATTTTTGCAATAATTCTACATCAAATTTTTCTTCCATTTCAATTACATATCGAGCTATACCTTTTGCATTATCGCCCATTCGCTCAAGATGCGAATTGATTTTAAACGATGCAAAAACCAAACGTAAATCAACCGCCACAGGATTAAACAAGGCTACAATATTTTCACATATTCTATCAATTTTAAGTTCTTCGGCATTTACTCTTCTTTCGGCTGCAATTATTTCACGAGCCAAATCTTTATCCATGCTTAATAATGATTGAACGCTTTTGTTCAATTGTTTTTGTACTAACAAAAACATGCCTGTTATTTCTTGTTTTAATTGCTCTAATTCTTGTTCTAAATGTGTCATTAACTTTAAGTTATTAGTTACTTGTTATTAGTTATTAGATAGAAATTTTGGCATTATTGAGTTTTAACGAACAACTAATAACTCAATAACGATTAACTTTTTCGTTACCCAAATCTACCTGTTATATAATTTTGTGTTCGCTCTACTTTCGGGTTGGTAAAAATTTCTTTTGTATCATTAAATTCTATCAATTCACCAATGTAAAAAAATGCAGTTTTATCGCTTACTCTGCCTGCTTGCTGCATATTATGTGTTACAATTAAAATGGTATATTTTTCTTTTAATTGATAAATCAGTTCTTCTAATTTGGCTGTTGAAATAGGGTCTAATGCTGATGTGGGTTCATCCATTAAAAGTACGCTTGGTTCAATGGCTAAAGCCCGTGCAATACATAAACGCTGTTGTTGCCCACCGCTTAAACTTAATGCCGATTTTTTAAGATTATCTTTTACTTCATCCCACAAAGCTGCATTGCGCAACGATTTTTCAACATGTTCTTCTAATATTTTTTTATTGTTTTGCCCGTTGATGCGTAAACCATAAGCCACATTTTCAAATATTGATTTAGGAAATGGATTGGGTTTTTGAAACACCATACCCACATTTTTTCTTAACGAATCAACATTAATATCTCTATCATTAATATTATTTCCATCAATTAAAATTTGCCCTTCTACATCGCATCCATCAATCAAATCATTCATTCGATTAAAGCATCTTAAAAAAGTAGATTTGCCACAACCCGATGGCCCAATTAACGCAGTAACTGTATTAGCTTTTACAGCAAAATCAATTCCTTTAAGGGCATGATGAGCACCATAATATAATTGTAATTTTCTTGTTTCTAATTTTGGTATCATTGATGTGAGTTACTTGTTATTCGTTATTTGTTACTAGTAAAACTAGTTTTAGTTTAAATTTATTTTTGTGTTCAATTCGCCCAACTATTTATTTTTTTTGCCTAAAACTGTTCGTAAAATATTGGCTGCAATATTACAAATTAACACAATGCCTATCAACACCAAAGCCGTACCGTAAGCCATCGGACGAGATTCGGTAACATTAGTGCCACTTGTTGTAATTACATATAAATGATAAGGCAATGCCATTACCTGATCAAAAATACTATGTGGTAATTTAGGTAAAAAATAGGCTGCTACGGTAAATAAAATGGGAGCAGTTTCGCCACTAACTCTGCCTATTGCTAAAATTAATCCTGTAATAATATTAGGGAATGCAATGGGCAAAGTTACCCGTTTAATGGTTTGTAATTTTGTAGCCCCAATGCCAATGCTTGCTAATCTATAATTATCATCTACTTGTTTTAATGCTTCCTCTGTAGTTCTTATCACTACTGGTAAAACTAATAATCCTAACGTTAGCGAACCAGCAATAATGCTATCGCCAAAGTGTAATTGATTTACAAAAAATGCCATGCCAAATAAGCCAAAAACAATACTCGGTACACCAGCTAAATTGTTAGTCATTAATCTAATAAACTGTTTTATTTTTCCTTCGGTTACATATTCATTCATATAAATAGCAGCGCCTACACCAATAGGAAATGCAAAAATCATACTGCCAGCAATTAAAATTAAAGTACCCACAATAGCAGGCAGAATGCCACCTTTGGTCATTCCATCAGTTGGCATTTGGGTTAAAAAATCCCAACTGATTACTTTAATGCCTTGTGTGATAATAAATCCTAAAATGGAAAATAAAATCGCAACTACTAACAGACTCATTAATCTGAAAATCCAGAAAAAAATATTTTGAGTAATTCTTTTATTCATTATCTTTTAT
>JBEEMV010000061.1:0-24409 GCA_041192505.1 Bacteroidota bacterium | reverse complement strand
CCGCCTAACCAAGCCAATGCTTTTATTATTTGGCGTTGGGTTGCATTTGTATGTAAAGGCATACTTGCTAAAAGATGTTCTTCATTTTTATTAATGGGCAATGTTTTTGCTATGCTTTCTTTTTTTATTTCCGATTCAAATTTCAAAATTGTATGGCTTGTATCGTTCTTCACTACTACATATTCAGCAGAATCTTTTTTTGTAGTTGTTGTTGAATGTGCTATAAATTGCTTTTCAATAGAATCATTTTTAGGATAACTTTCTTGAGCAATACAATCATGATGTTCGTTTATTTTAATTGAATTAATTTTTGTTTTTGCAATTGGCTTAATAATTTTTTCGTCTTTGGGCGATATCGTTTCTTCATTTTGAATTTCAGATTTTGAATTCGCCAAGCTATCTACTTTTGGCATTTCACTTTTTACTGATAGCTGATTACTGTGTTCTGAATGTTGAAACATCCACCAACCCGTACCAACTGCTAATACTAGCATTGCAGCTATTGCCCATGTATTCAAATTCCATTTCCAAGCAATAATTTTTGTTTCTTCTTTTTTAAATAATTCGTTTTTGTTTGTAAAAATTATTTTTTCATCGGCTTCTAATTTTGTTGATTCAAATAATTCTAATTCATTTTTCAAATCAATATTTTCAGCCACAAATAGCTCAACAGCTTTGCGTTCGGCATCGCTCAACTCATTTTCTATGTAGTTGATAAAATATTCTTCGTAATTATTTTTGTTGATGTTCATTGTTATAAAACTGTTTCAATACTTACTAAATAATTTTTCAAAGTTTGCCTTGCTCTAAAAATATAAACCTTTACCTGCGATTCATTCAAACTTAAAATTTCGCCAATTTCTTTATACTCGTAACCTTCATAATCTCTAAGCAAAACGCACGATTTTTGAACTTCAGGCAATTTGTTCAAAGCCTTTTCTAACGTTTCTTTCAAACCCGATTTGTGTTCGTTTATAATTTTTGTTTGAGCCGAAAATTCATCCACCAAGCTTACTTTTTTTTGTTTTCTGAATTGATCAATCATATTTTTATAAGCCACACTAAACAAAAATGATTTTGCTTTTTCAACATCTACCTCATCACATTTCTGCCATAATATTTCGAAAGCATTTTGAACCACATCCCTTGCGTTTTCTTCGTGTTGGGTATGTTTTAAAATAAATCGAAACAGATGGTCGGCATGATGTGAAACACAAAAATTGTAATCATTTATCGTCATCGTTACTAATAAATCGTTTGAACAAGATGAAAAGTTACAGCAAGATGAAAATATTTTTTGATAAACATTTTCTTGCTTCTATTATATTTGAAGAAATGAAAAAACATTTATTTTTTATAGTCATTATTTTTTTTCTGAGTTCCTGCTCCAATACCTACGAACAAACTTATTCAACTTATCAAGAATTTGGAAAAGCGAATGAAAGAAACAAAGGCTGGTTTCCCAATTGGATTGACAATTCATGTAGTGAGTTGAAAAATAGAAACAGTATTAGCAATAATGAGTCTATCGGAAGGTTTACCTATCAGCCAAATGGAAAAATTGATTCTATTCTTTCTGAAAAAGCAACAACAGAACGCATCAATACCAATGCTTTTCAAATTATGTTGGTAGATATGAAAACCGAAATGCCTAATTGGTTTATAGCAAAAGATAAAGTGATGGGTAAAACTATTTGGAAGTACAATGAACACTATTTAGCAAAAGATACAATTCATCATATTGTATACTTTCTCTGTAAGCGAAAATGATTTATTTCTCTACCTTTGAACCATCATGCAAACTGGAAAATTAATCATTATAGCAGCACCAAGCGGCGCAGGAAAAACCACCGTTGTAAAACATATTTTACAACAATTTCCACAATTATCGTTTTCGGTGAGTGCCACCACCAGAGCCATGCGCCAAGGCGAAACTGATGGACGGGATTATTACTTTTTATCCGAACAAGAATTTAAAAACCGCATTGCCAACGATGAATTTGTGGAATGGGAAATGGTGTATGTGGGCAAATATTATGGCACTTTAAAATCTGAATTGCAACGTGTTTGGAACAACAATCAACACATTATTTTTGATGTAGATGTTGAAGGTGGTTTGCATATTAAAAATAAATATCCCAACAATTCATTGTCGGTTTTTATTAATCCGCCAAGTTTAGAAGTTTTAAAAACTAGGCTTACAGATAGAAATACCGAAAGCGCCGAAAGCCTTAACGAACGAATTTCGAAAGCCGAACACGAATTAAGTTTTGCTTCGCAATTTGATGTAGTGCTTACCAACGATGATTTACAACAAACATTAGCCAAAGCCGAACAATTGATAAATGATTTTTTGGGGAGATGAGTATTTTTGTTTTCAATAAAACATAGGCAAGGGCTATTCATTAAACTAAATTTGATGCTATTGAATTTTAAATTAAATTTGTAAAAACAAAACATTATGTCGTTTGTAATTTCATCAAGCAGTACCACAAAAAACATAGTAGAAATTTTAGACTCGTTAACCGAATCTTATAAAAAAGAATTTCTACGTCAGCTAAAATTAAAACGAGCTAAAACTTTAGCAAACAAAATGCAACAATCTTCTAATCCCGATTTTTCATTAACCGATGATGAAATTGGTGAAATTGTTCATCAGCATAGAATGAAAGCTAAATGAAAAGATTTGTATTAGATTGTAATGTGTGGATTTCGATTTTTTTGCAACACCGAAATTCGAAATTAATTGATTGTATTATTGAACAAAATTTGACCCTAATTTACTGCGATATTTTATTGAAAGAATTTCAGGATGTACATACCAAAAACAGTAAAATAAATAAGCGGCTGCATTTTAATATTACAGACTATGTTTCGTTTATAAGTGATGTTGCCGAATATTTTGAGCCCTTAAATAGAGTTGTATTATTAAACGATTACAAAGATAATTACCTTGTAGACTTAGCGCATCAATCACAATCAATATTAGTTACAAATGACAAGGGCTTTGATTTTTATAAAAAAATGAAGCACCCCAAAATTGAAATTATAAAAGCTGGCGAATTTTATGCGCTGATTAATTTATAACTAATCTTTCCTATCTTTTTTTGAATAATCGTTTTACAAAAAGTATTTCAAATCATTAATTTGATTTAATTTTGAACAAATTAAAAGCATGGAAAATCTACTGCATAGAATTACAGTAAGTTCTGAAATTTGCCACGGAAAACCAGCCATACGTAATATGCGCTATACCGTTGAACTTATTTTAGATTTACTTTCATCGGGTATGACTCATGTAGAAATTATCGAGGATTATCCTGCCTTAGAAGATAATGATATTAAAGCTTGTTTGTTATTTGCATCAAGATTAACAAAAGTAAAATCAATACATAAAATTGTAGCATGAAATTTTTAGTAGATGCACAATTGCCAGAAATAATTGCTGAATACATTATCAATAAAGGGTTTGATGCCATTCATACCAATGATTTACCTAACAAACATTTTACTACTGATAATGAAATAAGAAATATTGCTTTAGAGCAAAATCGAATTATTATTACAAAAGATTCTGATTTTTTAGATTCCTATTATATCAAACAGCAGCCAAAAAAATTATTACTAATCAGCACAGGCAACATTAGAAATAAGCAATTGCTTACCATGTTTGAAAATAATTTCGAAAAATTAATTGAGTTATTTCAGTCGCATAGTTTTGTAGAAATGGATAATCTTGAAATTATTGGACATGAATAATTATAGCTAATCTTTCCTCTCATTTTTTTGAATAATCATTTTACAAAAAGTATTTTTGTTTCATACAATTAATCTGAACATTTATAATGACCGATACAGTAGATATTTTTTTCGACAAATCAGCCACCAAAGCTGCTGATAAAGAACATCGCCGTAAGTTGATGTTTAACATTGGCAAATACAATGAGTCGGTTGTAAAAGGCAAACAACAATATGAAAATTTAGAATTGGCTAAGCAACGAGCCAAAAATGTGAAGTGGAAAGCCATTGATAATTTGGATAAATATTTGGTTGAATTTGAAAGCAATTTTACTAAAAATGGTGGCACTGTTTTATGGGCCGAAACTGCCGATGATGCGATAAAAGAGATTTATAAAATCTGCAAAGATAACGATGCTCGAATGGTGGTAAAAAGCAAAAGCATGGTTACCGAAGAAATTCATTTAAACGATGCTTTAAATAAAATTGGTGTTGAAAGTGTTGAAACCGATTTGGGCGAATACATTCAACAATTAGATGGCGAAGCGCCATATCATATTGTAACACCTGCCATGCATAAAAGCAAAGAAGATGTGGCAAGAGTTTTTAACGAACATTTAGGAACGCCATTAGATTATACACCTTCGCAAATGACGATGGTAGCCCGTGAAAAGCTACGAGCAAAATATACTGCAGCCGATATTGGTGTAACGGGTGCTAATTTTATTTTAGCCGATACAGGTTCAATTTTAGTGTTAGAAAATGAAGGCAATGCACGATTAACCACAGCGTTTCCAAAAATTCATATCGCAATAGTTGGCATCGAAAAAGTATTACCAAGCATAAATGATTTGCCTTTGTTTTTGCCGTTGTTGGCTACTTATGGCACAGGGCAAAAAGTTACCGTTTATAATTCTATCATCAGTGGGCCAAAACAAAATGATGAAGTTGATGGGCCATCAAAAATGTATGTAATATTATTAGACAATGGCAGAACAAATTTATTAGCACAACCCGAACAACGGGAAGCCTTGTACTGCATACGTTGTGGCAGCTGTTTAAATGCTTGCCCAGTTTATAAAAATATTGGTGGTCATGCTTATGGCACCACTTATAGTGGCCCAATTGGCTCGGTAATTACACCGCATTTTAAAGGCATGGAAGATTTTAAACACTTAAGCTATGCTTCTTCGTTATGTGGCAATTGTACCGAAGTATGCCCTATGAAAATTAATTTACATGAATTATTGTTGTTGAACAGACGTGATGCTGTAAGAGAAGGATTGGTTGGTAACGCCGAAAAAGTAGGATGGACAGCATGGAAAGTGGCAATGAAAAACAGAATGTTGATGGATGCAGGAAGCAGCGGCTTACGCAATTTTTTTATGAAAAAATATTTTAAAGACACTTGGGGCAAAAATCATGAAATGCCAAAATTTCCCAAAAAATCATTCAACGAAATTTTCAGAGAAAAGAATAAAAACAAATAATTAAAAAGCCGCAAAACATTTTGCGGCTTTTTAATTATCGGCTATAACTAAGCTCTACAGCAACTTTGCCAACGCCTTGCATTTTATAAGGCTCTAATTTATTTAATCTTACGGTTGCATTTTTTACAACTTCATGCTTCATTATTTTTTGTAAAATATTTTGCACCACAGTTTCTAATAATTTTTGAGTGGTTGCCATTTCTTCTTTTACAATTTGATACACCACTTCATAATTAAAAGTGTTATCAAGGCTATCGCCAATGTTTTGTTTATCTACTAATTCTATCTGCACATCAACTGTAAACCAATGCCCCGTTTGCTGTTCTTCATCATACCAACCATGATGAGCAAAAATTTTAATATCGTTAAAAATTATTTTCATTAAATTTTAGTTTTTTATATGCTGATAAATTTTGTTAAATAAATCACTCGGATTAAATGGCTTGCTGATGTAATCATTCATGCCATGTACTTCTATCAAGGTTACTTTTTCATTATCCATTGTTGCTGCAGTTAATGCTATGATTGGAATATTTTTTATTTTTTCATCAGCATGGTTTCTAATAATATTACAAGCATCAATACCATTCATTTCGGGCATATGAATATCCATTAAAATTAAATCGTATTGCTCTGCTTCTACTTTTGCAATTGCTTCTAATCCATTATTAGCAGTATCTACATCCAAATTCCATTTCAATAAAAACTTAGTTGTAACTCTACGATTAATTTCATTATCCTCTACTAATAAAATTTTCTTAAGCGTTGCATTAGTTGCCAATGGCTTAATATGAATATGTGAATCTATTTCTTGAACAGTTGAAATTTGAAAAATCAAATCGAATGAAAATGTAGTACCCTTTCCTAATTCGCTATGTAAAAATATTTCGCTTCTATATAATTGAATTAATTTTTGAGTAATGGTAAGCCCTAAGCCTGTGCCGCCATACTTACGGGTTGTATCCGAATTGGCTTGCGAAAACATTTGAAATATTGATTTTTGTTTTTCGGCTGCAATACCAATACCTGTATCACTTACTTCAAATCGTACTTTAATTTCATTTTCAATAGGATGAACTATTTTCAGCAATGATATTTCAACAAAACCTTTGTCGGTAAACTTAATAGCATTTGAAAGCAGATTGTTTAATATTTGTGATAATCGCATTGGATCGCCCAATAAATTTTTCGGAATTTCGGAATCAATAATAGTATTAATAAAAATTCCTTTTTCGTCGGCTTTAAACTGGTAGCTACCTTTTAAATTTTGTACCAATCTAAATAAATCTACAGGAATTTTTTCTAACAACACTTTTCCAGCCTCTATTTTACTAAAATCTAAAATATCATTTACTAATACTAATAAATTTTCAGCTGCAAATTTCAAAGTGTTTAATTCTACCACTTGGTCTTCTCTCGGATTTTCCATCAGCAATAAATTAGTCATACCAATTACTGCATTTAATGGTGTTCTTATTTCGTGGCTCATAATGCTGGTAAATTGCTGTTTTTCAATCATTGCTACCTCGGCTCGTTCCTTTGCTTTTATCAACTCTTCTTGCTTTTTATTTACCAATGTTCTGTTCTGTACTTCGCTAGTTATATCTTCACACACCAATAAATAAATTGGCTCATCATTTTGATTGCGGCTTATACGTGCTGTTTCTTTTACCCAAATTATTTCGCCCGATTTTTTCTTTTTTCTAATCTCCCATTGCAAAAAATTATCGGTAGTTTGTTTTAATAATTCCAAGTTTTTTGAAGCCAATGCTTTATCATCAGGATGAAATAAAATGGTATGATGATGATTAATTAAATCTGTTTTTTTAAAGCCTAAATAATCAACACCATATTGATTAACTGACATAATAATTCCATCAGTATTTAATAAAAAATATAATGATGGAGTGTTTTCAAATAACAATCTAAAACGCTCTTCGCTGCGCATTAATGCAATGTCTTTTTCATGCTGTTCGGTAATGTCTCTGAAAGTTCCTTTATAAAATTTTTTATCTGTTGTTATATTTCCTGATACATCAATATAGTGGTAACTATTATCTTCAAATTGCAGCTTTACAATTTGCTTAATTGGCTCTTCTTGCTCAATTAAATTAACAAAATTTTGAAAAAAATAATTTCGAGTTTGATTGGGTATAAACTTAAAAAAATCTAACACATGAATAAATTTCGGAATTTTATTTTCTAAAATTGTAATTACTTCATCTGATAGGGTTATCATTTTAGAATTTAGATTAAAATGAAAAGTGCCATTTTTTAAAGCCAAACTTGCTTCCGATAAACGAGTTTGATTTTCTTGCATCCAAATTTCTTGCAATTTTTTTTCTGTAATATCTCTAAATGTGCCATACAGTTTTGTTGCCACACCATTCGCAACAATAGTTCGAGCAAATAATTCCAAAAATTTTATATTTCCTTTTCGGGTTATCATTTTCCGTTCTACCTTATTTTCTACGTTTGCGCCTTCTATCAATGCTTTAATATGTGTTGATGTTAGCAATTTATCATCATTATGTACATAGCTAATAAACTCTTCAATACTTTGAATCATTTTAGAATCTTCAATTTCTAATATTTCCGACAACTCTAATGAATGTTCAATTTTATTGTTTTTTAAATCCATTTCATAGGTGCCCATTCGAAGCAGATTTTGAGCCTCTAATAATTTTATTTCAGTATTTAATAATTTTTGTTCTAATCGTTTTCTAAAAGTTATATCTCTAAAAGTGCCCGTAATTTTTGTAATTATATTGTTTTCATAAAATGGATTTCCGGTAATCTCAACATATTTATCATTTCCTTTTGCCGTTAGTATTTTTCGTTCTCTTGAAAATGGTGTACCCTGATCAATCAGTTTTTTAAAAATCACTTTTGCTTCATCAACTTCTTGCTTGTTTATATATTTAAAATAATCGGCTAAAGTAAATTCAGTATTGTCTTCGGGCAATTCATACAATTCATTTATATCTAATGTTGATGTAATATTTTTTGTTTTTAAATCAACCGTATAAGTACCCATTTGCAAAAGCCTTTGTGCTTCTTCAAGCATTTTTATAGTTTCCGAAAGTTCGAGCTTAGTTTGTTGAATAATTACTTCTTTGCTTTTTCGTTCTGTAATATTTCTAAGCGTACCTTCTATTTTTATTAAATTATTTTGCTCGTCAAATACAGGCATGGCCAATATTTCAATATATCTTATGTTGCCTTTGGGCGTTATCAATTTTCTTTCAGATGAATATTTGGTATGTGTTTTAGTTGCATTATTCAGATCTTTTTCAAATTGAATTTTATCTTCCGTTGCCAACATTTTTATGTACTCATCAATTGTAAAAATGCGCTGATTTTTGGGTAATTCAAATAATTCAATTGGATCTAAATCGGATACAATAATTCCTGTTTTTATATTCATTTCATATGATCCCATTTCTAATAAATGATGTGCCTTGGCAAGCATTTCACTATTCATTCTTAATTTTTCATCGGCTTGCTGAAGTTTTATTTCTTGAATTTTTCGGGTGGTAATATTTCTAAATACACCAAATAATTTTTCTACTTTTCCATCCTCTTCAACTACCATCACATTTACTTCTAAATAAATTATTTTGCCCGATGCTGATTTGAATTTTCTAACATAATTATATGGCTTTTTATCAATTAAAATCTGCTGAAATCTATTCATCGAATCTTCAAAATCTTCTTTATCAGAATATACAGCCAGTTCGCTTGGGGTAAATTTGAATTGTAAATTTGGCATCTCTAATAATGCCGAAATATTAAAATCGGTTTCTAATAATCCTGTTTTTAAATCAATAGTATAAGTGCCCATTCCTAAATTGGTATGGGCGTATTCAATTAGTTTTGAATTTTTCAAACTCTCATCCAATTTGGTTTTACTGTCTGTAATATCTTTTACAGTGCCAATCAATTTTATACAAATATTGTTTTTGAATATAGATTTGCAAAATACTTTCAAGCATATTGTATTGCCATCGGGCTGTATAAATTTTCTTTCTACAACTATATTTTCTTTAGCTTGAAACAGTTTTTCTAAATTCGTTTTTGATTCCTGCTGTTCGGCTGGTAACATAAGTTGTTGCAAAAAATCTAATGTAAGCGGCTTATTGCTTTGTTTAACGCCAACCAATTTTTCGAGATTAAATGATGAGGTAATTATTTTTGTTTGCATATCTACTTCAAATGTTGCCATTTTAAATAGCTGAAATGCTTCTTGCAATAATTGGTCTTTATCTTTTTGTTCTTCCTTAGGTTGTGTTGTGCAATTTTTAAATTTTAAAACAAGCCATTCATTCAATTTCTGAATTTCAATATCTACAAAAAAATTGCCCGTTGAATGCTGTATGACTTTATTGCTAAGTTCTGCCGCTATTCCGCTGTTAAAAACAGATTCGGAATTTTGTATAATTTCTTTTGCAATTTCATTCGAAAAAAAATCGTTTAATATTTTTGGTGCTTTATCAATATGGCTAATACCAAATTTTTCAATAAATTTTTTATTCAAAAATTGTGTTTCAAAAACAAATTTATTTTTGGTTTTTGAGTTATTAATAAAAACACAAATGCAATGAGGCGAAATATTAAAATACGATTGTATATCGGCGCTTAAATTCATAATAATATCTATTTAGTGGTATGTAATAGCTTGATGGCAGACAATGTAATATTCTATTTCGAATAATCATATACGTAAAAAATGTAAATGATGATATTTCAAAAAATGATTCAAACTAGAATTGATTATATTTGCCAACAATGAAAAAACTTGAAATCATTTTTGAAGATAGTGATTATTTGATAGTAAACAAACCTGCTGGAATGCTTACCATTCCTGATAGATTTGACAGCACCATTACTAATGTATTAGCCGAGTTAAAAAAAATACACAATACCGTTTTTGTTGCACATCGTATAGATAAATATACCAGTGGTGTATTATGCTTTGCAAAAAATGAAGCAGCGCACAAACATTTAAGTTTACAATTTGAGCATCATACTTTACAAAAAACATATTGGGCATTGGTTCATGGCGAAACACCTGAATCGGGCATTATTGATTACAAAATAATAGAAGATCCATCAAAGGCTGGCAGAATGGAAGCCACTGAAAAACATGGTAAAACAGCGATTACAAGATTTAAAACCATACAGCATTTTGGCAATAGTATTTCATTAGTTGAGGCCTATCCCGAAACGGGTAGAACACATCAAATTAGAGTTCATTTTTTAGCCATTGGTCATCCACTTTTAGTAGATGAATTGTATGGCAGCGCCGAGCCTTTTTTATTATCAACAGTAAAACGAAAATATAAATTAAGTAAATTGCAAGAAGCCGAAAAGCCGCTAATGGAGCGACTTACACTACATGCAGTACAAATAGAATTTAATCATATTAAAGATGAAAAACCATTAATAGTAAAAGCAGCATTGCCTAAAGATTTTGCTGCCGTGATTAAACAACTTGAAAAAATATAAATGACGCAACAGCATTTAGCCGATATTTTAAAAAAGCATATTCCCGAAATTGCTTGTATGGAAATTGCACAACTTATTTTATTTCATAAAGTTCATCTTACTATAAAATGGAATAGGCAAACTAAGCTGGGCGATTATAGAGCACCCCGAAAAGGCGAACAGCACCGCATTACAATTAATCATACCTTAAATAAATATAACTTTTTAATTACGTTGGTTCATGAATTAGCACATCTTACAACGCATGAAAAATTTGGATACAAAGTAGCTTCGCATGGTATTGAATGGAAAAATGAATTTAAAATATTGATGCAGCCATTCTTGTTTCACCAACCCGTTTTTCCTGATGATATACGGTTGGCTTTGCTGGGGTATATGCAAAACCCTAAGGCTGCCAGCTGTGGCGATGTGAAGCTTATGCAGGTTTTAAATAATTATAATCTTCAAAAAAATAAATTGGTAAACGAATTAAGTTTGGGTACTCATTTTTCGTTACATACCGAAAGCCGTATTTTTAGATTAGATAAAAAATTACGAAAAAATTATTTGTGTAAAGAAATTAAAAGTGGCTTAATCTATCGAGTTAGCCCTGTAGCCGAAGTTACAAAAATTTACACTGCCGATAATTTGCAATAAATTAGCCATGCTTCAAGCGCTTGTTGTTCAACAGTTTCAATGCTATTTGCATTTTTATGAATCGCTAATTTCAAAAATCCTTGTTGTTCTATTTTTAATTTTATTTGCTCAATATTTAAAGATTGAATGCTTGTGTATGTTTCATCAATATGGTGTTGCCATAAATTTTCATGCCTACAAATCAACACATCTTTAAATTCTTCTTTGTAAATATTTTGCAATATATAGGGTAAGTATTGGTTTAAAAATATGCCTTTTAGCAAAAAGAAAAAATTTATTTCGGTGCCCCACAAAAAAAATATTCTGAAAGCAAAAATATTTTTGATACTGAAAATGCAAGGAAAATCTACCATTACCCAAGGCAAATTATTATAATTTTCACCCTTTGATATTTTTGGATTTTGAAACTGCAAGGCAGTATTAACGCAGAACGAAGTTGTTTTTATTGATTCAATTATTGTGCTGCTCGAAGCATATATTTTGCTCGTTATCTCCTTTTTATGTAAAAATAAATCTGTATTGAACCAAATAGATTTTTGTAGGTCGGAAAGTGAAATCATTTTTTTTATATAGATTTGCTAAATAAAATATTCGCAACAATAAAAACTAAATTATTATGACTACAAAATTTTTCAATGTATTAGCGGTAACAATTTTATCGGCTACAGTTTTTTTTTCTTCTTGTAAAAAGGAAATTGATGCATCATTCACTAAAGATTTTGATGGTGTAAATTTTACATTAGATTCAACATCGCATGTTGGTGCTTTTTCAATTGCCGGAACCGATGTAGTAACTAATCTTACACAATTGGCAAGTGATAAAGGTTTTGATATTAGCAAGATAAAAAAAGTGGTTTTAAAAACTTGTACATTAACAATGAACGATTCGTTACATGCACCTGCACAAACATTTAATGTGTTAGATAGTGTATACGCTCAATTATCGGGCACAAGTTTATCAACTTTAAAAGTTGGTAGCGCAAATCCTGTATTGCATAATGGTTCAACTACTTTAACTTTAAGTATGAATAATAGCGATGTAGCGCCTTATTTAAAAGCTGATAAATTTAATTTTATAGTTGGCGGTGCTAACAATGCTGCTATTGGCCACAAAGTACCAATGACTGCAAAATTAACTTTTGAAATTACGGCTACTATTGTTAAATAGTTTTTGTAAAAAAAATAAAAAGGGCTGAACTTAAATTTAAGTTCAGCCCTTTTTATTTTTCAAGGATTAGTTCTATTGTTTAACAATTTTCTTAACTACCATTCCATCATTTGTTTTTATTAGTAAGATGTATTGTCCTGCAGCTAAATCATCTGCATTTAAGCTTACTTTATGATTACCAATAACTTTATTTTCATCCATTAATGTATTTAATAATTGTCCTTGAATATTGAACAACAATATTTTTACATCTTTCATTTCAGTTAAATTAAATTCGATACTTGTATTTTGTTGAAATGGGTTTGGATAAATTTTCAAATCAATTGCTGATGATATTTCATCAACACCAGTAGATGTAATATAAACTACTACGTCATCCGTACTTGTACATCCGTTTGCATCAATACCAGTTACTGTATAAGTAGTTGTGGTTGAAGGATTGGCTTGAACATTTGAACCAAAAGTGGTGGTTAAACCATAAGGTGGCGACCAAATAAAATTAGAAGCCCCATTTGCAGATAATGATACTGGTGTGTTGTTGAAACAAAACACATCTGAACCAGCATTGATAATAGGCACTGGGTTTACAGTAACAACAATTTGATCGGTAGAAAAACATCCATTATTATCAGTAGCGGTTACTGTATAAGTTTCAGAAGCTGTAATATTTACAGTAGGATTAGCAACTGAAGCATTGTTTAACCCTGCTGAAGGTGTCCAAAGATAGGTTAAGCCATTCGTTGCAGGGGCGCCAATTACTGCGTTGGCTTGTTTACAATAAGTAATATTCGAACCTGCATTAGCAATCGGCAATGGATGAACTATGATTTTAACAGAATCTGTTTTTACACAGCCATTACCATCTGAAGCAGTTACAAAATAAGTAGTAGTGGTAGTAGGTAATATTACAAACGGATTTGAATTGGTAGATGATGATAAGAAATTATTTGGTGTCCATTGATAAGAGTATGGAGTAGAGCCACCACTTAAAGTAGGAACACCGCCAATGTATACCGAATATCCTTGGCATACATCAATATCTTTTCCTGCATCAACTTTAAATGCTGCCGAACCCCCTGGACCTGTAACTGTTGTTGAATCTAATTTTGAGCAACCCATAGCATCAACTACTGTTAATGAATACTTACCATTACATGCATTAACTATTGAATCGTTGTGAGTGCCATTTGACCAATTATAATTAAATGGCGAAGAGCCACCAGTTATTACTGTTGCAATATTTCCGTTACATAAACCACAGGTAGTACTACCCGATAAAAGTGAAAGTGTTAATGAATTAGGTTGGGTAATAGTTACGCTATCTAATTTTGTACAACCCAATGCATCAGTAATATAAACCATATATTTATTCGGAGCTAAATTTGTAATCGGATTTATACTTGTATTAGGCGATGTACCCCACAATACAACTGGATTTGTACCACCTGATATAGATATTGATGCCGAACCATTGGTTAAACCATTGCAAGTAACATTTGTAGATGATAATGAATATGTGATTGGGGTATCTGCCGTTATCACTACGGTATCTGTAGCAGTACATCCATTATTATCTGAAACAACTAATATGTAGGCTGTGGTAATACTTGGTGCTACTGACGGATTAGAAACATTAGTTCCTGTTAAAAAACCTGTTGTAGGTGCCCAACTATAAGTATAAGGTGCTGAGCCATTTATAGCTGCTGGCAAACCACCAATGGTTGCAGGATTTGTAATACCACATACTATTTTATCTACCCCTGCAAATGCAGTTGGGATAGGCGTAACAGATACAATTATATTATCACTTGTTGGGCAATTAGCTGGATTATTAGCCACCAACGTATAGGTAGTAGTACTTGTAATATTTACTACTGGGTTAGCAATGTTGGGGTTGCTTAATCCAATTGAAGGTGTCCATTGATAGGTTAAACCGCCTTGTGCATTTAAATTTGTAGAAGCACCAAAGCAAAGAGCCGTATCATTACCAGCAGCTGCAATCGTTTGCTGATATACCTTAATTGCTACTGTATCTTTCATATAAAATTCGCAATACAATCTTGGTAAACTATCAGTAAAACCAATTTTTAATGTAAATGAATTATTTACTGATGATGTAGTAGTTATACTTAATGTACCACCGTTACCATTTTTTTTAGCAGAAAGTATTGTGTTATTTCCATTAGCAATAAAATATTTTCTTCCAGCTACTGTACTATTTATTAACGCTGTGATATATGCACCCGAACATACTGTATCAGAAACTACACTTACTGAATTTGTATCTGCTACATCTTCTATTAACACATCATCAATAGAAATATTTTGAGTTGAATTTGTATGTGCTCTGAATTTCAATTTCACATCGGGTTGATGCGCATAAGCATCTAAACAAATTTGAAATTGAACCCAGTTTGCTGGTGATGATAAATTGTTTTGTATATTAATAGAATCTATTTGAGTATATGTAATTCCACCATTTGTAGATATAAACGGCAGTAAATAAGTATTGATATTTGCAAAAGCATATTGATCAACCCAAAATTTTAATGATGGATGATTTAATGAACTAAAATCTAAACAAGGGCTTATTAAATCTGCTTCATTATTCGCTGCATTTAAATAAGAAAAATTTGCAAACCCTGTTCCTGTATGTGGCCCTGATAACCCTGGCGAACCTATCATTGTACCTAAGTTTATTGTCCAATTATCTACACCTACTACAGGAGCACCTAGCCAATATGTTGCAACTGTATCAAACGATTCGTGATACGGAAAAGTAAATGGTATTGCATTAAAATTATTTACGGTAGGTTGTTTTATAAACACAATTGAATCGGCATCGTTAAATGGATCGCCATCATTAGGCATTGTGGAAAATACTTTTAGTGCATAGCGACCTATCGTGGTATTAAAATGACTTAATGGAAAAGTAAAAGTAAAAGAATCATTAAAAGCTAAATTAGCTGGCAATGTATAAATTTCATTAAATAACGGAATTGAATTTAATTTAAAATTTAATGGTATTTGAGTTCCTGCTAAAAGCACATTGCAACCTGTATTTTTAAATACCGCAATAACTGAATCATTACCTACAACGCAATTGCTCGACGGATTTAATATTCTAACCGTAGTTATATCAATTGGTGGCGTTGGTCCTAATCTAATGTTATCTATATAAGCGTTATCGCCCGGAATAGCAGAAACCGAATCATATTTATTTCTGCCCTCAAATGTTAAATTAAATGCAGTACCAATATAAGGATTAAGGTTTAGCGTATATCTAATAAAAGGATCGAGATTAGTACCAACATTCGATTGAGTTGGATGATATGTTGGACTAATTTGTACCCCGTTTACTAATACCCTAAAGCTGCTATACATTTCATCAAATGTAGCTGTTTGTTTTAAGTCAAATTTTAACAACATACCACAGTGCAAATTAGCCGTATCAGTAGCATCTACACAATAATCTAAAGTACTGCTCGATGCCTGATTCATTGTCCATTCAGTACCTAATGTAGGTGTAGTAAAGCCACCGCCATTCGAGCCTGTCATATCAAAACCATTAGCGCTATTATTAGCTGCCATATAAGTTGTAAAACTTTGGGCGCTTGAACCATTATAGGTTCTTGCCGCTATTGATAAACTACCCGATTCAAAATCTTCGATAAATGGAAATGTATTGATCAGTAAATAATTATTTATGGTTCGGATAACAATATCATTTAAACTATTGGAATCGGCAGGATTTAACGCAGCCCCAATACTTACAATATTTGGACCTGGTGTTGAAAAATCGGCAAGTGTATTAAAAGTATAAGTATAAGATGTTTGCGGAATGATAGTATCATTTACAATTTCGGTGGCTGTAGAAAAGCCACTATTTATATCATAAGATACTGTGAAATTAAATATCGTATCAGTACCGCTATTAAAAAAAACTGCAGTAATTGGTGTTGTACTTGTTAAGCCACATCCACTGCTCGGAGCTATTATATTGGATGTTCCAATATCAGAAGCATAAGGCGAAATAATACTAACGCAATAATCTTCAACTTCTCCAAAACCAAAACTAGTACAAGGGTCGGGGGCGGTAACATTGGAACCAAATATTTCTCGTACTCTCATTCTAGTATTTCCAGAATTAGAAGTTACAGGAACCGTAAACGTTATAGTAGAAGTTTGATTGCCAGTCATGTTAGTAACTTGACCAATGAGTTCAGTTGAAGTAAACGAATGACTGTGATCATAATCAATCCAAACAAAAATATTGTTGGCAGCTGTTGACCATGTGCCGCATTGAACAGTCATTGTGTATGTCATACCTGGATTTAATTGTACACAACCAAAAGCCGAACTATCATTTATATAATAGTTAGGGCTTGAACCATTTGGGCCAGAATTTGAGTTATTAATAGTTCCTAATTGAACTTTATTAATGTAATCCCCAGAAGGCGAATTGGTATACATTGGCGGACAATATGGTGCAACCTGACCAAACGAAAATTGATGTATGCTTACTAGCAATCCAACGATAAATAAAAGTTTTTTCATTGTAAATATTTTTTAGTTTTAAGGTAATGCAACCATTAGGTTAAGTTGCTTGTCTATAGTTTTAATTAATTGAATAGTTTGTAACATCCAAAGTTAAAAGCAATATTGTCAATTCCAAAATATTTTTAATGCTTTTTTATTTTGATATTTAATAAAATTTATTCACTTTTGAACATTCAAAAAAACAACGATTAATCTACAACAAAAAATTATAAGCCTATAGCACAAAATCTCTACACTTAAACGCATTTTATTTTTTCAACTTAAATTTTAAAATCATGCAATCATTAAGTGATCAAGAGTTAATTAAGGCTTATGTAAATGGTAATTCGGCCGCTTTTACCACATTGTTTAATCGTCATCAACCCAAAGTTTATTCATCCATTTTCTTATTTGTGCGTTGCCACGATAAGGCTAACGACATTTTTCAAGAAACATTTATTAAAGTAGTTGATCGCCTACAAAACAAAGGCTACAACGAAACCGATAAATTTTTGCCATGGGTAATGCGCATTGCCCGAAACATGTGTATTGATGATTACCGCAGCAACAAACGAGTAAGAATTTTACACAGCACCGAAGAAAAAGATATTTTTAGAGCCATGCCTTCTGAAATTAATTCAAGCGAAGATGAAATGGTGCAATCGCAAACTTGCGAACAAGTAAAAAACTTGATTGAATTGTTGCCACAAGAACAAAAAGAAGTGGTAATCATGCGCCATTATTATGGTTTAAAATTTAATGAAATAGCCGAAGAAACAGGCGAAAATTTAAATACCGTTTTGGGCAGAATGCGTTATGCATTAAAAAATCTTAGAAAAATAATGGAAGAACAAAGCGTAGAAGTGTAACTAAAAGCTTAGCATTTCGTACGCTGTTTTTATAAAAAATATTTTAAAAGTTGATGCAATAATTTTTTGCAACATACGTTTTTATAAAAAACAAATTACAATTGCTTATGCTAAAAAATTACACTTCAAATGATTTAGTTCGTTACATCTATAGCGAAACTTCTGAAACAGAAAATTCAGAAATCAGAAACCAATTAAACAATAATGATGCTTATAAAAATGAGTATTTAGAATTGTTGAAAGGGTTTGCTCGTATGCCACAAGCATCATGTGTTGCAAAAGCTTCAGTTCAAAATTTTATTTTGAATTATAGCCAACAACAAATGATGGCAAAATAATTTTAGCTTTGCTTTTGTTATGACAAAAGCCGAACGCTATCTACACGTTTTAGATTATTTTAAAACCAATAACCCTAATGCAGAAACCGAACTGTATTACGAAAACCCGTATGAATTATTGGTTGCCGTAATCCTTTCAGCACAATGCACCGATAAACGTGTAAACCTTACCACACCTGCCTTATATAAAAAATATCCTACTTCAAAAAAATTAGCAAAGGCCGAATTTGATGATGTGTTTGCATTAATCAGAAGCATTAGTTATCCAAATAATAAAGCCAAGCATTTAATAGGAATGGCGCAGAAACTCGAAGCCGATTTTGGTGGCGAAGTGCCTGCTGATATTAATCAACTACAAACGCTTCCAGGCGTAGGCAGAAAAACTGCTAATGTAATTGTAAGTGTAATTTTTAATCAACCAGCCATGGCTGTAGATACACATGTATTCCGTGTTTCGGCCCGAATAGGATTAACCACCAATGCAAAAAATCCGTTACAAACCGAACAGCAATTAGTAAAAAATATTCCTTCGGCAGATATTCATATTGCACATCATTGGTTGATATTGCATGGCAGATATACTTGCATTGCCCGTAGCCCAAAATGTGATGAATGTGGAATAAAACAATGGTGCAAATATTTTGAAACATTGCAAAAACAAGAAAAGCAAAACCCCGATAAACCTAAAAAACCGGGGCTTGCCTTTTTGTAAAATAAAACCTAAAAACCTATCGTCTATCTATTTTTATAACTTCAATTACCTTTTCTGAAAATGCCATTCTTCTCTGTTGGAGAAGATAAAGATGAGGTCACTAAATAAGCATTTTCAAAAAAATTCATTATTCGCCTTTGTGTCTTCTGTGGCGGCGATGATGTTGGCGAAATTTTTTTGCCTTTTTTTCTTTAAAAGTATCATCTACTTCTCTTCGTCCTTTAGTATCAACGCCTTTAAGCTTGGGTGGTTTAGGCGGTTTGCCATTGCCAGTTGGCGGCGGCTGTTGTGCCTGAACCGATAAAACTAAAACCAATAATACTGCTGAAAGAAAGGCGGCAATTTTTTTCATTTGCTTGTTTGTTTTATAATAGACGAAGAAAACCATGTTTTAGTTTACTCAACCCTAAAAACTAAATGCAAAGAATTTGTTAATACACAAAGTCTTATCTTCGCCACATAATTTTATTTAGAATGAAAATTGCATTAATTGGATACGGAAAAATGGGAAAAGCTATTGAGCAAATAATAATTGCACAAGGCAAACATGAAGTGGTATTAAAAATATCGAATCAAAATAGTGATGAACTAACGATTGAGAATTTACAAAAAGCTGATGTGGCAATTGAATTTACCAACCCCAATTCAGCCATTCAAAATATTATGCTTTGCTTAAAAGCATCTATACCAGTGGTTTGTGGCACAACAGGGTGGTGGCAAAATTTAGAAACAGTACAATCTGAATTTGAAAAACAAAATGGCGCATTGGTGTATGCCAGTAATTTTAGCATTGGTGTAAATTTGTTTTTTGCCATTACAAATTATGCAGCATCGTTGATGAAAAATCAATCGCAGTATAAAGTTATGATTGATGAAACACATCATACCGAAAAAAAAGATGCACCCAGCGGAACGGCTATTTCATTACAAAAAATCATTCAACATCAATTGCCAAATAATGAAATTCCGATTGAAGCATTTAGGCTTGATAATGTAATTGGCACACATAATATTTATTGTAAAAGTGAGGTAGATGAAATTTCATTAACTCATAAAGCCTATAACCGAAGCGGCTTTGCCGAAGGTTCGATACTTGCTGCCGAATGGATAGCCAACAAAAAAGGAGTGTTTGAATTTAAAGAAGTGTTGGGGATAAAATAATTATTTGCTGCTTAAAAAAATCAAAAACTTCAACCTAACTTTCTTTGACTTACTGCAAAGAAAAAATAATAACGATATCTGACTGCCATCAAAACTTAAATTCAGAAAATCAAAGTATGATTTTGTGCGATGGCATTGCGTAAGCGAAATCATAGATAGCGAAATGTATAAAGCCACAATTTAAAAAAAGACTAAGTTAGAACTATTGATTTCGCTGCAAAAAAATCAGACTGTAGTATTTTCAAATTTAAGTTTTGGAGGCTTGATTTTTTGTTTCTTTTTTATCAAGAAAAAAGAAAACAAACACAATAAAAGTTTTACCCTTTTTGGATTAAACTAAATTTACTCACTCTTATTTACCAAATACTTTTCATACGGCAATCTGGTAGCCAACGATCTACCTAAAGTAATTTCATCCACATATTCTAATTCGCCACCAAACGCAATTCCACGAGCTATGCTGGTAATTTTTATATCTCTTGGTTGCAGTTGTTTCGAAATATAATAAATAGTTGTGTCGCCTTCCATAGTTGGGTTTAAAGCCATAATTATTTCTTTCACATCTTGTCTATCAACTCGTTCAAGCAACGATGCAATATTTAATTCATCGGGTCCAATGCCATCTATGGGCGAAATAACGCCATTTAACACATGATATACGCCGCTAAACTGTCCCGTATTTTCAATCGCAATTACATCACGTAAATTTTCAACCACACAAATTTGTTCGTGTTTGCGATGACTATTATTGCAAATGCTACAAATTTCGCCATCGCTAATGTTGTGGCATTCTTTGCAAAATTTTATTTCATTTCGCATTTTAAAAATAGTATCGCTAAAAAATTTTACCTCTTCGGTTGGTTGTTTTAAAAGATGAAGAACCAATCGCAATGCAGTTTTTTTGCCTATGCCTGGCAACGAAGAAAATTGAGCAACCGCATTTTCGATTAATTTAGAAGGGAAATTCATGGCTGCAAATTAGGTATTTTGAAGCAACCTAATTCACACTAATTCAAGAAATATTTTATTGTAAAATTATAACCCATTTCAAAATTGGGCTTTGTAGTAAAACTTTTTCCATTGTTAGTAGCATCATATCTGTAATTGGCTCTGATAGCTGCATTCAACACAAATTTACTGTTAATCACATAAGTCAATCCTGTTTCAACAAATGGTTTCAAATGCGCTTCAATATCTTTTGTATGACCATTGGTAGATGATTGATGATAATGATTCCAACGGATTGAATGATTAATACCTAAGGATGTAAAAATGGCTTTGTTAAATCGTTTTTTGCCAATTGGAAAATATTTTCGAGCATACAACTCTTCGGTTGAGCCAAAATGGAAATGATGTTCGGTGCCTGATTGACGCATGTGAAAATCGGGACCAATAATTATTCCGCTTGAAAAATTATTCCTCCAAAAATATTCGAAGCCTGGCAACAACTGAATATTTGTGTTGTAATAATCTTTGTTGGCATATTGTAATCCAAAATCGGGCGTTAACGATAATGCTTTTGATTTTGGATGGAATCTATTGAACCTATCCATTTTCATCCATTTAACTGGCATCATCATCAATGCATTAACTTGTATTGAAATTAACACCAACACTAAAAGCAAAACATGTTTCATTTATATTTTTTTAGTACAACGAATAGTTATGAAAAATGTTTTACCATTTTGTTTCAGATAATTCGGCAATAATTTTTGCTTCATTTTCTTTCACAGCTCCAACACTTAATCTACTCAATCTAATTAATTCCATTTCTTTCAATCGTGCATCAGCTTTTACTTGTACAAGCGTTACCGATTTTTTTAATTTTTTAAATGGCGCTACATCTACACAAACCCAAGCTGTTTCTTCAGTTGTTGGGTCTTGATAAAATTCTTTTACCACTTTAGCAATACCCACTATTTCAAGTCCTTCGTTGCTGTGATAGAAAAAACATAAATCGCCTTTTTTCATGGCTTTCATATTGTTTCGGGCAGCATAATTTCTTACGCCAGTCCAATTGGTTTTTTTCTCTTTTACAAAAGTTTCCCAGCTATATGTTGATGGTTCAGATTTTATTAACCAGTAATTCATAATGATAAATATTAAATATTTTTTAATGCTTCCGCCACCGAATTTACAGGGGCTAAACACGATTTATTTTTGCAAACATAAATCTTATTTTGTTCCGAAAAATAATCTTTCAATTTTTCTATCGAAGTGTTTTTGTTGGAAATAAAAATCATTTTGCATGGAATAAATTGTGTTTGAATTTCGGCTGCAAAATTTGCTGCTTCATTGCCCGTGCAAATAATTTCAGTTAATCCGTTGGTATATTCATAAGCCGCAATAGCCCAATTGGCAAACGATGTAGGGTGTTGAACAATGGCAGATTTAATTTCTTGCAATTGTTTTTCGGCAATGGCAAATAAATTATTATCATCAAATAGATAAGATAATTTTAAAAAACAACGACAAATTACCGAGTTGGGCGAAGGCAATGCACCATCATATACTTCGGTAGTTCTGGCTACTACATCAGTTTGATTTTTTGATGTGAAAAAATAAAATGGTGAATCAATGTTGCTAAAATTTTGATGAATGTGTTGTGCTATTTGATACGCTTTATGCAAAAATGATTCATCAAAATTTAATGCATAAGCATCTAAATAAGCTTGCATCAAAAATGCATAATCATCTAAGTAAGCATTGTGTTTCGATTTGCCCAATGTATGTTGATGAAATAAATTAGGGAATGAATTATTGATTAATTTTTCTTCAACAAATTGCAATCCATTAAGCGCAGCAAGTTTATATTTTTTATCTTTCAATACTAAAAAACATTTACTTAAAGCACTTATCAACAAAGCATTCCAAGCCAATAATTGTTTATTATCAAGCAATGGTTTAATTCTGTTTTTTCTTTCTTGTTTTAATTTTTCAATAGCCGATTGATAAGCAATTTTATTAGTCGGTGTTAATGTAGTATGCAAAATATTGTAACCATGTTCCCAATTTCCTTCGGGCAAAATATTGAATAAGTTTTTTATTTCTTCATATTCATCTGTTGTTAAAAGTTGTTTCAATTCTTCATCAGTCCAAACATAATATTTTCCTTCAACGCCTTCCGAATCGGCATCTAAGGCTGAATAGAAGCCGCCATTTTTATCTTGCATTTCTTCCATTAAATAATCAAATATTTTTTCGATGGTAATTTTAATCTGTTCGTTTTTTGATAGAGAATATTCATTTGCCAATATCTGCAAGAACAATGCATTGTCGTACAACATTTTTTCAAAGTGTGGTGCAAACCATTCTGCATCGGTGCTGTATCGGGCAATACCGCCAGCTACACAATCAAATATGCCACCACGACTCATTTTTAATAAAGTGTGACTTACGTGATTGAAAAATAAATTTTCATCATTTTCTTTTGCAACCTCACCCTTGCCCTCTTCGATGGGAGAGGGTTTTGAATGATGAAAATTATTTTGTTGGTTATTATATTTTGTAAAATATTCATGATGAAGCAACCAATCCATATTCATGGTTCCTAAAAATTTAGGAGCTCGTTCAAAGCCGCCATGTTGCTTATCCATACGCATTTCCATTTGCGTAAATATTTTTTCGAAATCAGAATTTGAAAACAGAATTTCGGGGTTGGTATCAAAATCATTTTTTTTAAACGCTACATTTTTAGTAACAAAACCAAGCAATTGTTCGGCTTGTTTTTCAACTTCATCTCTTCGGCTTTTGTATGCATCAGCCATGTGCATTAATACATCTACCCATGAAGCTCTATTATGCATAGGCTTTGGCGGAAAATATGTACCGCCATAAAATGGTTTTAAATCGGGCGTTAAAAAAACATTTAACGGCCAACCGCCGCTGCCTGTAAGTGTTTGAATGGCGCTCATATAAATGTGGTCAAGGTCGGGGCGCTCTTCTCTATCTACTTTTATATTGACAAAGTATTCATTCATTACAGCCGCCGTTTGCTCATTTTCGAAACTTTCACGTTCCATTACATGACACCAATGACAACTGCTATAACCAATACTTAAAAGTATAGGTTTATTTTCGTGTTTAGCTTTTTGCAAAGCTTCATCGCCCCAAGCAAACCAGTTTACAGGGTTGTGTGCATGTTGTAATAAATAAGGACTTGTGCTGTGAATGAGTGAGTTGGTGTGTTGCATAATGAAGTAAAAGTAAATTTTATTTCTCTGTAGTTTTATAGTAATTTTGAGGCATGA
>JBEEMV010000060.1:0-2765 GCA_041192505.1 Bacteroidota bacterium | reverse complement strand
ACCTTATTGTTTAGCCATTTTAATTTAGGTTTCCATTGAGCTACGCCGCCTAATTGCGAAATACTGGTGCTTAAAAACATAGGGCTATTAAATTTTTCGGTAGTATCTATTTGAAAAAAATAATTGCGCATAGGTGCTAATGGATCAACCGTATTTCCTTTTAATGAAAAATTAGTAGTATCGTACACAATGCTGTATTGATAAGGATATACAGGCAAAATATCTAACGATGTGATATTAAAATCAATAGCTCCTTTATTATTGTTTTCGCAAATTTCATCTATTTCATTATTGGCATCTACAATTATTTCAACCCTATTAGCACCTAATGAAATTTTTGAATCAACATTTAAAACAATGTCGAAACTTTGTTGATACGATGGCGATTTTATTCTTAAAATTTTTACTAAAGTAGGCGATGTGCTTAATGAAAAATCGGATTTAGGATAGTACCTAAAAACTAAAATATTGATAGAATCTTTTTTTGTAAACCCAATATTTTCGATATTAAAATTTACATGAAAAGTAGTGCCTTGTTCAAACGAAATTTTAGAAGGATTTAATTTTAATTGCGAAGCTTCAATTACATAATCGGGTTTTGAATGTGGGTTTATACGAATGGCCGGATCGCCATTTAAAAGCATTTGTTCGCCGCTGGCTATTAAATCAATACTCGATAAAGCTGTATTGCGAAGCAATGTATCGGCAGCTATTCTAATGCATTCGCCCAATGTTTTACCATAATGTTTTCGGCTAATACTTTGATACACAAAATTGGTATAATAATTCAATCCGCTGCTAATGCCCAAATCGGAAGTAGAGATGTATGCAATAGCGCCTGTATTAGGTGCATCACCCACTTCGGGTACAATAAATCGTTCGCTTAATCCTCGTTGATGATTAGGGTCGTTGGCTGGGTCTTCAAATAAATTGCCTGTAAAACAACCATTTGAAATTAACACAGGATACTTACCATAATTTTTATACGATGCAGGATTATCAATAGCAAATTCTAAAGTTGAATATGCCGAATGACCAAAGAAATTAATAATTGAAACACCCGAATTAATTAATGAATCTAATTTTAAAGATGCTGAAAGCTGCACTGGTGCCGAGCTTGATTTTTTAAAAATACTTACATGGCCGCCAAACAAAGTGTCTTCAATAATACTTTTCATGGATGGTAGCCCTGGCGGATTGCTTAATCCGGTATTTAAAAATCCATCAAACAAACCCTGCTCAAATAAATTTGTACCACCTGTAAGATGTATTACTTGTTTCATCCAATCTTTACCAGCTAAAGTTTGGGCATTGCCTACACAACCTTCATTTTTATAGGCAGCTTCGTATTCTTTTATTTTATCTAAATAAATTTTTAATTCATTACCATTAAAAATGGATAAACGACCTACTGCAAAATGCGGAAAATAATCGTTGTTAAAACCCATCAATAAATTATCTGAACCAGGATTACCAAATGTAGGAACATGGCATAATTCAAACCTAGCTGGGCTTCGACGAAAAGATGGATACGTTTGTGCTTTACCAATTAATAAAAAATGAAATGGCTTTGGCTTGGTAAAATAATACTCGATAAAATGTGCAAAATTTCTAATTGCCAATGGATGTTTTTCGATGCCGTAAGCAAATTCATCATACAACATATTTATATCTGCCACCACTGTATCGTAGCTGCCACCAGCCGCACTGGCTCGGTATTTTGCATATTCTTTTACATAATCATTACCATTCCCATCATCATGGTATAGGGGATGTGTAATCATAATATAATTACCCTGATTGGCCGCCAATTGATAGTTGATAAATTTACGAGGTTGCAGCGATGTAACGGTGTAATAATTATTGGCATCGGTTATATAAATATTTCGGGTAGTGGCATTGCCTTGCGGCAATAAAAATTCGTAATTGCTTGCCGTAAGATTAGCCGTTAGTCTAACATTTGCATCAAAATCGTATAGTATTGTAGAGCCCGAAAATGCATTAAAATTACTAACCACTAATCGCTTTGTGGTAAATGATGAAGCACTATTATCTAATTGAAAATACTCCTGATTGGTATTACCAAAATCGAATATTTTTGGATAAATAATTTTTACAGCGCTTACGCCTTCATACGTTTTTGTAGTATCTCTAAAATGAATGGGCGTAATAGGGTTTCCTAATGCGCTGATAGGTAAGCTTGTACCCGAAAATCTGTTTTCTTTAATATCATAAAACAATACATTGCCAAAGCTGTACATATTATTAATATCTACATTAATATTATTGCTACCAGGATTAACGCCTGCTGTAATAATATCGGCACTAAAACCTGGCGAACCTGCACCCGTATAGGCATTAGGGGTAGACATACTAAGCGTATAATTAGTATTAAACTGTAATCCAAAATAGCCTTCGGCTTCATCAAATGTAGATGGGCTAGCCGAATGGCCGCCGCCAAAATTAAAATAATAGCCGCCCGAATAAGTACCATGTCCTTCGAACAAAGATGTATGTAAATAATAAGGTTCAGGCGTTTGTGTAGATGGCGTATTTGCTGCATCATTCATTCGTAAATGCGATGTACCACCTTTCCACGATAAAAAATAAACAGCTGTATCATTTATCATGCTATAGTATGGGTTAAAATGTTCGGCACCAGGGTTATTAAATACCCAAGCATCTAACCAACCATCATTTTTTTCAGCATAAAATTCTATATAATCATTGACAGATAAGCTGTTGGTGGCGGTTACATGAATAGG
>JBEEMV010000059.1:0-5349 GCA_041192505.1 Bacteroidota bacterium | reverse complement strand
TACGACACACGAGTAAAATATTTGGTGCGATTTGGATTGCTTCCAAACTATTACGAAAAAAATATTCATAAGAGTTTAATCAGTAAATGGAAAAGGGAAGCACCCGACAAATACACAGGTTACGAGTTGAACACGGACATGAGTGAAATGTATGAGGTGATGAAATCACTTTCGCAAGACGAAAAAATGTTTGCGATTGTGAAAACAGTTTACCGTATCAACAAAACATTGAAAGACATTATCGGAAGTGGAAAAGAATACATCAAGAAATTAAAGCAACACAAATACAGAGTTGTTGATGCGATTGAAAGAGGAAAACAAACCATCGGAATTGCAAGAGGAATAAAACTTTTCGGAATCAGCAGAAGCACATTTCAAACTTGGGCAATGGAAAAATATTTTCATTGCGGACAAAGTTTAAGTAAGATGTGTAGCAATTCACACCCACAACAATTGACAGTACCACCTCACAAAATAATCTACCTTTACCACCGTTCTTACAACTCAAAACTAAACACTAACAACTAAAAATTTTCTTATGACCGACAACCAAAACAACACCCTCAACATGGTATTCAAAAGTTCCAACTACTTTAGTGTATTTACAAGATGATAGTTTGTTGAACCCAACAACTATGCCCGGTGTTTAATTGAATTTTTTTTTATTTCAAACGGGTTTATCTGATTATTTCATATCGGTAAACCCGTTTTTTATTCACTTATTTATGCGTAAGCAACATTATTTCTACTTTTTCATTCTACTTGCTGTATTTATTACCGCTTGCAATTCCATTGCACAACAAACCGATAAACACAAAGCAGAAGTAGTGGTGCAATACAAAAGCCCTTTTAAAGCTCCAAAAATTACTTCCTTCAATATGAATTCACCTACTATTGATTTGCAGCCCACACTTGACAGCTCTTTTATTGGATGTTGGGCTAATATTAATAAAGATAAAGACATTTGGATTGTTGAATTTTACACTAAAAATCTCTCCTTTTACTATAATGCTTATATAGTTAACCCTTATTTAGATTCATTAAATTTTAGTTTTTCAAAGCAAGTAGATTTGGTTACGAAAAACAAATTGCAGTATTTGTTTTTAAAATCAGGCCCTTGCTTTTTTGGATTCTCTGAATCAGATACCCTGCTATTCAAAATTACCCAAGATAGTTTTCAAACAAATAAAATTTATTTCAAAATAAATACTCTATACCAAATCATTAACGAAATGAAACACTACCGAACCAACTGCCGCCAAAATGATAGCAGCACTTTATTTCGTTGGAGTTATAATGGCTCATTCACCGCTGTGTTTCGTTTATATCGTGATGGCAATGATTATTACCTACAAACCTATGACCACCTGCATCAATTATCTGATGATAAACTTATTCCATCGGCTCATACTTTAGGCACACGATACGATTATGCCGATGCCAATAAAAACAAAACAGCAGGCGAATATTTCGTAGTAAAATCGCAAGACACTATCCTGTTATTAATAGATGCTACTACTAATACTATACACCAAACAGGCAACTTAATACATAACTGGCGTTATGAATACAGCCGTTTAGATTCTGCTTGGTTTCATTATTAATCACTAAAAAATATACCTAATGGAAGCTCAACTGCAATCAATTTTAATTACAATAAATAAAAATAAAAAACTAAAAATCATGACAACAATTAATCCTTATCAAATCCTCGGAACACAACACAGAGATGGACTTCAACGATTAGAAGACACTCTTAATCCTGGCATGTCGTTCGACCAAGTTAATGCAATAATCTGCGATTATGTAAGAAGTATTTATTTTACAACAGGTGATTCTTTTATTCAAAATGAAGTAAATTCAATTATTCCAAATGCCGCAAATGATTACATGAATTGTAGTTGCAACAATGGATATAATGGAATACAAACTGAATTGATTAATCTTTTATGCAAATCAATTATTTGCAAAGTACCTATCAATTCTATTAATGAACATATTGCAGATGTAGAAGATAACATTTCAAAATCGGGTTTAACTACCGAAGAGCAAATTCCTTTATTGATGGCTACTGCTGTTGGTGCAGCCAATTATGATTTTTGGTTTTCAAAAATTATTGCAGGCGGTGGTAATAGATGGTATGATACGAATTACTTCAATTCTAATGCTTATGTAAATTATGCTAACCTTCCTTACATGGTTGCAGCAAGTATGTTAGGTACACTTTCATCTGCAAATAAAGCTAAATCTTACGGATTAATTGACCCTCCAAGAATTGTTGGCGTTGATATGGTTTCTGCACTTACAGCCGGCATAGGCGTTACAGCAGGTGTTACCATGTTTAAATGGATTGCACGTATTCAGTCTGAAGCCAAAGGTGGTTTCAAATTATGCTAACCAACTAATTTTATGAAAAAGTATTTTTTCTGCTTGCTTTTATTGAGCATTGCTTTAAATTCTTTTGCTCAAAGTAAACCTGATTCTACTAATTCAAAAGTAAAAGGGATAATAAAGTTTTACCCTTTACAGCTTTTATCTGGAGAGTTTCGGTTTGGCTACGAGAAAACAACAAAGCGTCATTACAATTATGACTTTAGTGTTTCTTATATTTACGGGGCTTTTTACATTGAAGAGTTTAATGGTACAAATAGTTTTTCTTTGAATAGTTTTCAGAGCTATGCAGCAAGTGGCTTTAGCATAAAAGCTGGTATAAAATATTTTACCATGAAAAGCAATACTGGTTTTTTCCTAAACCCACTTTTCCTAACCAAGACATATTTTAATAAGCATACTGAATATGGCTTCCATAATAGCAGTCAAAAGTTTTATGGTATAGGACTTCATCTATTATGTGGTTATAAAACAAATGTTTCAAAAAAAATTTCTCTTACTTTATATTCTGGAATTGGGGTAAAAAAAATATTCAACATCATAAGTAGCCCTAATGGCAATGCAGACTTTAAAGTAGTTACAGTTTTGCCACAAATGGGAATTGAGATAAATTATAATCTTTAAATTTAGATAAGCAAAATGCGTAAATTTTATATTATCCAGCATAATCCGAATTTTGTAACTGATGCAATTCAAGCAATTAATGATGGGGCTAATGCTATTGAACCTGACGTTACTTTTTCTAAAGCCATTCTTTGCTGCTTGTTTTTTTTATTTTCTTTTTCAGTAGCTTTTGCTCAAAGTAAACCTGATTCTACCAATTCAAAAGTAAAAGGAATAATAAAATTTTATCCTTTGCATGTGTTAGTTGGTGAAGTGAAATTGGGTTATGAAAAACCAATCGGTAAAAAAATGAGTGTTGAATTTGGTGCTGGCTATTTGTTTGCATACACAGGTGTAATATGGAATGAATACCAATTTACATGGATGCACTTTATAAATTCACCGTTAGGATATGACACAAGAATTGGGCTTGATTATAAAATTAATCATAACACTTTTATTACACTTCTTTTTTTGTATAAATACTATTATGGTTTAGTATCAAATAAACATGATGATGGAATAACTTTAACTTCATTTGGAGTACAAGGTTTATTCAGTAAAAGGTTTCCAATATCCAAAAATATAGGATTAGAAATGTTCAGCGGTATTGGAATAAGAAAAATAACTGAAAGGGATGGTTACGAAAAGTATACCAGCGGTGGTATTGATAAAGACTATACCCATTTATTTGTTTACCCATCATTACAATTTGGTTTTTCATTAACCTACAAACTTTATAAAAAATGAAACGAAAGTTTTACATAATTGCTCACAACCCCAACAATGTAAGTGATGCTATTGATTGTATAGAAAGGGGAGCTAACGCATTAGAACCTGATATACGCTATGATGCTGACGATGACGAGTTTTATGTTTATGATATTGACCCAGTTTTTGCCCCAACGCTTTCACATTATTTATCAAAACTATCCAATAAATTAAATTCTAAAAATCTTGACTTAGCACTTATTGCCTTTGATTTAAAAGTAAAAGATTCCCAAAAGACATCAACTGATTTTAATTTTAGCAAATTATTGCAAATCGTTAATGACAATTTGATAAATAAATATGGTAACGTACCTATTTTATTTACAACTCCTCATAATATTGATTTTTTAAAAAGTATAGCCCCTTCTTTAAGCAATAATCAAGCTATTGGTACAGATGCAAAAGCAGATGCAAATGAAGTTAATTCAGATTTTAAATCAATTGGTGTTCCTTATACTTATGCAGATGGAGATAGTTTCTTTCTTACATCGTCTTTGAAATTTAAAAGTAAAATACAAGATGCCATAAATCTTCGAGATGGGGGAGATAGTTTTAGTTTAGTATATACATGGACGCTAAGTAGCATTAAACATTCAAAAGAATTTTTAGACATTGGCGTTGATGGAATTATTGTAACAGATAATACTATTGAAGATTTAAAAGACTTAATAAATGGTGATTATTCTGACAGATTTGAATTAGCCACAAAATCATACAATCCATTTACACGGCATAGTCCTACAATAACAAAGCCATCTCCCGATTTCAAAGTAAAAACATTCAAATTCATTCCCAACGAAATGTTTGTTGCCTACAACAATCCTGCAAATGGCATTGGTACATTAATTAAAATTAGGAATACAGGCGGCACAGGGCATAATATGTTTGCCCTTTCACCTGATGGAAGCATAGATTATTCAACCGTTAGCGGCTATAATTATTTCTATGGCTCACAAATATTTAGTTCATTTATTGTAGATGTAATTCATGTTGGCAATGAAACAATGATTGCACTTTCTGACGGAAAGATTTTAAAAGTAAGTGGTACTGGTGGTAGTGGACACAATATGTTAGCGGTAAATGAATCAGCATCCGACTTTACATCGGTTACAGGTTACAACTATCGAATTGGCGATGCAAAATTCAATAGCGGCATCAGTTGTTTAAAATACATTAATGGTTATACTTTTATTGGACTTCGAGACGGTAAACTTTTAAAAGTAAATGGTACTGGTGGTAGCGGTCATAACATGTTTGCTGTTACTGAATCCAACAGCGACTTCTCAACCGTTGCAGGTTACAATTATCGGGTTGGTGATGCGAAATTTAACGACTATGTAAAAGGAATGATTTACATTTTAGGTTACACCTTTATTTGGTTCAACAATGGCAAGATGTTGAAAATAAATGGTACGGGCGGTAGTGGACATAATATGTTTGCAGTCACAGAATCCATCAGCGACTTTTCGGGTATTGCAGGTTATAACTATTACATTGGTGTAGCTTCTTTCTTAGGTTCTGTTCAATCAGTTAATTTCGTTGGTGGTTATCTGTTTATTGGATTTGTAAAAGGTAAGATGTTGA
>JBEEMV010000058.1:0-5181 GCA_041192505.1 Bacteroidota bacterium | reverse complement strand
TGTGCATCGCCTACTGCAATCTCTTTTTCATTATCATAATAATGCTTATCCACCACTTGTTTTTTCAACTGCTCATCAGCCAATTGCTTGCGCTTTTCTTCATACGCTAATTTCACATTTTCTAATGCTTCTTTAGCGGTGGTTAATTTGCTTTCAGCATTTTCTAAATCTTTTAAAATATCTTCTTTTCTGTTGCCAGCATTTTCAATATCCGATTGTAACGTGGCAATAGTAGTTTTACTATTTTCAATTTGTTGTTTTAAATTGGTTTGTTTTTCAAGCAAAAATTTAATTTTTTCTTGCGCCAATTTTTTATCGTTCTCTTGTTGAGTGATGTTATTTAAAAACTCATTAAAGTTTTTTTGTGTTTCATTCAATCTTCTTTCTTTATCTATCAATACCACTTTATCCTTTTCTACAGCGGCTTGTATCTGATTCAGTTCTGTTTCTACTTGCAATTTTCTATCGCTTTCTTCTTCTTGTTTTTTGGTAATATTTTCAAATTCATCTTTGTAATTTACCAAAGTAAAAGCAGCTAAATCAACACTTTCCTTTTTATATTCTTCTTTTAATTCGTAATATTTTTTTGCTTTTTTGGCTTGGCTTTCCAACGATTTTAAATTGCCTTCAATTTCAAATAATAAATCTTCCACCCGATTTAAATCAGTTTGAGTGCTTTCTAATTTGCTAATCGTTTCACGTTTACGTTCTTTATATTTCGAAATTCCGGCAGCTTGTTCAAATAATTGTCGTCTGCTATTTTCTCTATCCGAAATAATTTCTTCAATCATTTTTAATTCGATAATGGCATAACTATCGCTGCTTACGCCCGTATCCATAAACAAATTATTGATGTCTTTTAAGCGGCATGGCACATCATTAATTCTATATTCCGATTCGCCATTTCTAAAATACATACGGCTAATTCGAATGGTACTAAATTCGGTTCCTAATTGATTTTTTGTATTTTCAAATGTAAGCGCCACTTCGGCAAGATTGCTGGCGTTTCTACCTTTCGAGCCATTAAAAATTAAATCTTCCATTTTGCCGCTGCGCAAAGTTCTAGCTTTTTGTTCGCCAATTACCCAACGAATAGCATCTACCACATTCGATTTACCACAGCCATTTGGGCCTACGATACCTGTCATGTTATCGTTGAAATGAATAGTGGTTTTATCGGCAAAACTTTTAAATCCTTTTACTTCTAAACTTGTTAAGCGCATGCTTTAGTTATTAGGTTATTGGGTTATTAAGTTATAAGTTAAAATAGTTGCATGAATTTGTATTACCAATAACTCATTAACTAATTGCGAATAACTTTCCTTAAAAAAAGGATTGCAAAGTTAGAAGAATCAAGCTATTTTCAAATAGTTAGATTATAAACAAATTCTGCTATATTTACCGCTAATTATGCACGAAATAATAGATAATCTAAAACATTTTATTAATCCTGAATGGATTATTGCACACGGTGGTATTTGGTTTTTACTATTTATCATTTTTGCCGAAACAGGCTTATTTGTTGGGTTTTTCTTACCTGGCGATAGCCTTTTATTTGTTTGCGGCATTTATAGTAGCAATTTAGCTAACGATTTTTTGAAAACATTTGGCATCAGTGGATTCGAAAATGAATGGCTTAATTTATCATTGATTTCAATTTTAGTAATTATAGCAGGAATAATAGGCAATGCAGTAGGTTTTGCATTGGGCAAAAAAATAGGCCCAACCATGTTTAATTGGAAAGATAGATTTTTATTTAAGAAAAAATATTTACACGATGCCCACGATTTTTATGAAAAGCATGGTGGCGGAGCAGTTGTATTTGCTCGTTTTTTGCCCATCATTCGTACGTTTGCACCCATCGTAGCAGGCATTGTAGGAATGGACAAACGCAAATTTATGTTTTATAATGTTGTAGGATGTGTGGCATGGGTTATCAGTATGATTTTTGCTGGTCATTTTTTACAAATATTTATTTTCAATCAATTTCAATTCGATTTAAAATCGCATTTAGAAATTATTGTAATTGGAATTATTTTCATAACTACTGCTCCAGTTTTATGGAAATTATTTTTTGGAAAAAGCAAACAACCAAAATCATAAACCACATAGTAACATAGAAATTATTTATTCGAAATTCCGTACTATTTTTTTTGTATTTAAAACGAAGTTTTCTATGATGATTAAAGCAAATTATATAAACCATAGATGCTTTGCATACACATACAAATAAGATGATTAGAAAAAAATCTAATGTGCCTATGTGTTTAAAAAAACTATCAATTTTCAGAAATGAATTCAGCCCCCGATTTTAAAATTAAATATTTGCTTAGCGCCACCATTATAGTAGCTGCATTAGGCTATTTTGTTGATATTTACGATTTAATTTTATTCAGCATTGTTCGTATTCCAAGTTTAAAAACCATTGGAATAATTGGCAAAGAAAATATCGAAAGCAATGGCTTATTGCTTATCAATATTCAAATGTTGGGCATGTTGATTGGTGGAATTTTTTGGGGAATTTTAGGCGATAAAAAAGGCAGACTTTCGGTTTTATTCGGTTCTATTTTATTATATTCATTAGCCAATATTGCTAATGGCATGGTTACTAATTTGAATCAATACATGATTTTAAGATTCATTGCTGGCTTTGGTTTAGCTGGCGAATTAGGCGCTGGTATTACATTAGTAGTAGAACAAATGCATAAAGAACATAGGGGTTATGGCACCACAATGGTTGCCACTATTGGTGTTTCGGGTGCAGTGTTTGGCGGCTTGATGGGTTATTTTTTTGGTATGCATGGCGAAGGTTGGCGCACTTGTTATTACATAGGTGGTGGCATGGGCTTAATGCTTTTAGTTATGCGAATTGGATTGTTTGAATCGGGCATGTTTGAAAATATTAAACATCAAACGCATGTAAAAAGAGGAAATTTATTCATCCTACTTTCTGATTTTAAAAATCTAAAAAAATACATAAAGTGTATTTTAATTGGTTGGCCTTGTTGGTATGTAATTGGTATTTTGGTTACACTTTCACCCGAGTTTGCCGAAGCATTAAAAGTAAACGGAAAAATATTTGCACCATTAGCTGTAGCTGCATCATACGCTGGTACTACATTTGGCGATTTGCTTTGCGGCATATTAAGTCAGTATTTACGCAGCCGAACCAAAACCATTTTAATTTATTTATTGGCTACAGTAGTGGCATTAGTTATCTATTTTATGTCGTCGGGCATATCAGCCACAATGTTCTATTTCGTTATTTTCTTAGTAGGCACAGGCGTTGGCTATTGGGCTGTATTTGTAACCATTGCTGCTGAAAGTTTTGGTACTAATATTCGGTCAACTGTTACTACCACCGTTCCAAATTTTGTAAGAGGCTCGTTGCCTATTATTTCGGCAATATTTACTGGCTTCCGTTTTTATTTTAAAAAGAATGATTATTCAACCGACCACACCTTAATTTATGCAGCAATTCTTACTGGAATAATTGTGATGTCGGTTTCTATTTATGCGGTATTGCGCATGGAAGAAACTTTTGATAAGGATTTGAATTATGTAGAAGAGTAGATTAGCTTTGCCGCAATAATTATTTACAACATGTATTTTAGAGCCATCTTTTTTATTCTCCTTATTGCGTTTTCATCTTGCAAATTTGGAAACCAAAACAATGCAGATTCAAAATATCAAACCGTTATTGATTCCTTATCAAAAATTGATAAAACGGTTGAAAGTATGAGTAAGCAAATAAGCAAAAATCCTACTGATGCCGAATTGTATTTTTCAAGAGGAAATGTATTTTATCAAATGCATCAACTTACATTAGCTGCTGCTGATTTGCATAAAGCTATTGAGTTAGATTCAACCAAAACATCTTACTACCTTACATTTGCCGATATAAACATTGATGCCCATTTTATTAAAGTAGCATTACAATATTTACAAAAAGCTAAAAAAATTGAACCAACAAATAGAGAATTGGCTTTTAAATTAGCTAAAACATATTTGTATTTAAAAGAGTATGATGCAGTAATTACCGAAACCAATTCGATATTAGCAATTGACCAAAACAACTCGGATGCTTATTTTTTACAAGGCATGGTTTGGAAAGAAAAATCGGATACAATAAAAGCTTTAACCTTGTTTAAAGTAGCTGCCGACAACAACCCTGATAATTATAATGCATACATGCAATTAGGATTATTAAACATGTATCGGAATAAAAATTTGGCTGAAAAATATTTACAAAATGCTTTGCGAATTGATAGTAGCAAGTATGAAGGTAATTATGCTTTGGCAATGTTATATCAACAATATGGCGATTACAAAAAAACAATTGCCATCTACAAAAAAATGATTTTAAAAACACCTGAAGAGGTACAACCTGTTTATAATTTGGGCTGTGTATATTTTAATATGGATTCGATGGAACGGGCATTTAATCATTTTAATTTAGCCATCAATATTTCGCCAACTAGTGCTGATGCATTTTATATGAGAGGATTGTGTTGGCAAAAAAGAAATAATAAAACGCAAGCAATACGAGATTTTGAATCTGCATTAAAATTGCGAAATGATTTTAGAGAAGCATTAGAAGCTTTAAGCAAATTAAAAACAATTTAATTGGTTTGTTTTTTCCAAATAAAGCTAGCCAATAATGCACCCAATATGGGTGCCGTAATATAAATCCATAAAAAAGTTGTATTACCTGAAACTATTGATGGTGCTATGCTTCGAGCAGGATTCATAGATGCACCACAAATTGATCCAGCAAAAAATGCTTCAAGCCCAACTGTTAAACCAATAGCATATGCAGTGAATTGATGAACTGATTTTTTAGATTGTGAAAACAATAAAATCACCAACATCAATACAAAAGTTAGCACTAATTCTAAGGTAAATGAAACCCATACATTGCCATTTGGAATGGTATTACCCAATGATGCATGACGGCTAAAAATTAATTTTAAAATTACCGAAGCCGCAATACCACCAAGCAATTGAACTACAATATAATTTACAATATTCTTTTTTTCAAACAATTTTAAATAAGCAAAACTTAATGTAACGGCAGGATTTAAATGTGCACCTGAATACTTACCAAATGCAATAATCATGAGGGTTACAGCAATACCAAAAGTAAGTGATATGCCGAAATGGGTAACCATTCCGCCTGTC
>JBEEMV010000057.1:0-2776 GCA_041192505.1 Bacteroidota bacterium | reverse complement strand
AGTGTTCAAACTAAAAGGTGGTGGAATAGCCACCACCTTTTTAAATATTTCATAGTATGAAAAAAATATTGCTTTTGTTTTTTATTTTAATTGGCAATAAATTATATAGTCAAAATTTAGTGCTCAATCCAAGCTTTGAGACCATAAGAGACTCCTGCTATCCTTATATCAATGGTATAAGAGATAGTGCATGCCTTCATTGGGATTCACCTACTTTACCGGGAACCCCAGATTATATGAATACATGTACTAACAATTTGAATCCAAATATTGTAAGTATTCCTATTAATTGGGGGGGGGGGGGGTTCAATATGCTAAAGATGGCAATGCTTATGCAGGGTATTGGCATAATGTAGGTGGTGCTTTAAGAGAATATATACAAGGCACTATACAAGATAGCTTAACCATTGGTAAAAAGTATAAATGCTATTATTATGTAGTTTTACAGAGTTTGCAAGTGTTAGCAACGGATGCAGGCAGTAATTTTGGTATGGGTTTTACCACTTATCATGTAAAGCAAGATAGCACATGGTATAATATTACTAATTTTCAACCCAAAATAAATGATACCACTGTAATAAGTGATACATTGAATTGGGTAAAAGTAGAAGGTACATTTATAGCCGATAGTGCATATAAATTTTTTACAATAGGCAATTTTTTTGATGAGTTTCATACCAAGGGCTTAAGCTCTTACTATTACCTTGATGATGTGCATATAGAAGAAGTGAAGGGTGATGGGGTGGAAGAGCAGTTAGCAGAGGGAAGTAGGCAGTTGGTAGTATATCCAAACCCATGTGGGGAAAAGTTATTGGTTACTGGTTATCAGTTATTAGGTAATACAGTGGAAATAATGGATGTGTTAGGTCGTGTCATGCTGAGGAACGAAGCATCTAATCAACAAATCAAAAACTCATTAACTCAACAAATTCAAATTGATGTGTCGGGTTTATCAAAGGGCTTATATTTTATTAAAGCCACCGATACAAATGGCAACATTTACTATGCAAAGTTCCTAAAATCAAGCATTTAAGCACCTTACATCAATGCAATTGAATCTTGCATGACCGAAATTCAATCTGTCATCACCGAAATCACATCTTGCTCTGTCACAATTACATGTGGCGTTACCGAAATTCAATCTGTCATTGACGCAATGGCAGGTGGCGTTACCGAAATCGAATCTGTCATCACCGAAATGCAATCTGTCATCAATGCAATGCAATCTGTCATCACTACAATTCAATCTTGCACCACTTACAAAGCCATCTGTCAGCACTGCAATTTCTATTAGATTCTTTGCAATTTGGTGTAAATCTGTATTTGTATTGTCCCTCTCCTTTGGAGAGGGGTTGGGGTGAGGTGCATTTCCCTTTGTGTCCTTTGCGCCTTTGTGAGAGGCAAATGTATTTATATTTAGTTTGCTTGCAAACCTACTGTGTCCACCTCTGGTGGATGTGTAGCTTGTATTTTGTCTTTCTATGTCAACTATATTTCTATGTGGTAAAATGTAACCAATAACCCATCTACCTTTATTGCTTATTTAATAACGATTTCGATTTACTTAATGGTCTCGAAACCTCTTCATCATCAGCATGCATACCATTTGCTTTTTCTAAATAAGGTAATGCTTTTGATAAAATTTCATTTCGCTTTTTGCTTAACTCATCATACTTTGCTTGTGGTGCATTAGTAGGCAAATTGTTGATTTCTGAATTCATTTTTGCCGCTTGATTATAAATATTAATACCAATAGATTTAATAGCATCAAAATTGTTTGGGTTTTTTTCTAATGCTTTATTGTAAGCAGCTTCGGCTTCTTTGTCATTATCCATATGTTCATAAGCATTACCTAATATTACAAATAGCAATTCGTTGTTTGGCGTTATTTTAATGGCTTCATTAATTTTTGTGATAGCTTTTTCGTATTGGTGCGCTGCTGCATAAATATTTACAAAACCATAAATAATATTTGCATCAGTAGGGTAAATAGCCGAACCACTTTCTAAAGTTTTAATAGCTTTTGCAGTATCTTTTAATCTGCAATAATCGGCTGCTAATAATGCATAGGCATCTTTTTAGTTAAAGGTTAATAATTGTTCATAGTATCCAATTGCTTCATCATATTTTTTTACTTTATCTGCAATTAAAGCCACATTATAAATTGTACCTGTATCTGTTGGTAGAGTAGGGGAATAAATTTTCAATAAATCATAAATTTTAATTCTCATTTTAAAAGCAGCAAACGATTTTTCATATTCTTTTGCATTGTATAAATCGAAAGCCATATTGCTATATTCCAATCTTACTTTATCAATATTATTAACCGCCTCGTTTGCATAGTCGTGCTTAGGATCAATTTCTAAACTTTTTTTATACGCTTCGTAAGCAGCCATTAAAGCATCGCCAGCGTTTAATTGTTGTTCTAATTTTTTTTCATGAATGGTTTGATAAATTAAACCTTTGTAATACCATGTTTTCCATAATCCTTTCGAATCTTCATTGGCTTCGGCCTCATCAATAGCAGCTTTGGCTTTATCATACTCTTCATATTTTAAATAATTCCAAGCGCTGTTTACTTTTTGTTTTTGAGCAAATCCTAATTGAGTTGCCATTGCTAAACTTACTACTAATAATATTCTTTTCATTTTTATTTGTTTAAGTATGTATTGATGTAAAATGATGTAAAACAGTTGCAAACTTTTGTATTTGCAAAAAAATTATGACCCCAAAAGTAATCAAAAGTTCTTTTTTAAAAAGCCGTTTATTTTTGTTT
>JBEEMV010000056.1:0-19352 GCA_041192505.1 Bacteroidota bacterium | reverse complement strand
ATGGATGGCAAACACTTCAACTACACTGTTCATCAGCCTTTGGGCGTTGTAGGTTGTATTTCGCCATGGAATTTGCCTTTGTATTTATTTACATGGAAGATAGCACCAGCTTTGGTTACAGGCAATTGTGTGGTGGCAAAGCCAAGTGAAGTAACACCGATGACTGCTTTTCTTTTATCGCAAATTTGTATCGAAGCAGGGTTACCAAAAGGTGTTTTGAATATTGTTCATGGTCTTGGTCATAGCACAGGCATGAGTATCGTGAAGCATAAAAATGTGAAAGCAATTTCTTTCACAGGTGGCACCAAAACAGGCGCTGTGATTGCATCAGAGGTTGCTCCGAAGTTTAAAAAAATGAGTTTGGAATTAGGCGGAAAAAATCCGAACATCATTTTTGCTGATTGTGATTTTGAAAAAATGCTGAAGACTACTTTGCGGTCTTCCTTCGAAAATCAAGGACAAATTTGTTTGTGCGGCAGCAGAATTTTGGTAGAAAAATCTATCTACGAAAAATTCAAAATTCGATTTGTAGAAGAAGTAAAAAAACTAAAAGTTGGCAATCCGAAAAATGATGATTCACGATTAGGCGCAATAGTTTCTAAACCACATTTTGAAAAAATATTGAGCTGCATTGAATTAGCAAAACAAGAAGGCGGCAACATTTTATGTGGTGGCAATGCGATAAAAATAGATGGCGAATGTGCTGATGGTTGGTTTATAGAACCCACTGTTATTGAGGGTTTAACGCAATATTGTAAAACTAATCAAGAAGAAATTTTTGGACCAGTAGTTACCATTCAACCTTTTGAAACCGAAGACGAAGCCTTGCAATTTGCTAACGCAACCGAATATGGTTTGGCAGCAACTATCTGGACAGAAAATATTTCAAAAGCACATCGCATAGCAGCCAAAGTTGAAAGCGGAATTATTTGGGTAAACTGTTGGTTGGTTCGTGATTTACGAACACCTTTTGGTGGCATGAAACAAAGTGGTGTGGGCAGAGAAGGCGGCATGCATGCATTGGAATTTTTTATGGAAGTGAAAAATATTTGTATAGCGATTTAGTATATTTTTATAATCAACTCTTTCTATTTACTTTTGAAAAAACTATTAGTATGACGACTATTCAATCGACCCGAAAAGAGATAAAAAAAATTATTGATAAAGCCGATGATAGAGTATTGAAGATGGTTTATGCCATGCTTAAAACCGATGAAGACTATTCTGTATGGGCTGATGATGAGTTTATTGCCAACTTGCAAAAAAGAGATAAGGAGATGGATAAACCTAAAAACAATTTAGGTTGGGAACAAATTAAAGAAAACAATAGAACAGCTTTGGCGCAAAGAATAAAATAAACATGAGCTACGATATCGTATTTCATTCCGAAGCATCTAAAGAGATTAAAGAATCATTTGTTTGGTATGAATTAAAACAAAAGGGATTGGGTATTAAATTTGAAAACGAACTGATAAAAACTTTAGATTTTATATCCAATCATCCCAAAAGTTTTAAAATACAAATACTAAATTTTAGAGAGACTCCACTTAAAAAATTTCCATTTGTTGTGGTATATAAAATATCAGAACAAGAAAAGGCAATAAGGATTTTGGCGGTGTATCATGCCAAAAGAAATCCAATAAAAAAATTCAGAATTTAATTCCCACCCACTTTTTTCAATTGCATAACCTCCATTGGTTTCAATATACGATGTTTGCCACGAGGCAAATCTTTTTTGGTAAGCCCAGCATACATTACACGGTCAAGCTTTTCAACAGTATAACCTAAGTGTTCAAATAATCTACGCACAATACGGTTTTTACCAATATGAATTTCAACACCCACTTGCATTGGGTCGGCAGGGTCGGGGTAGCCAATATCATTTACTTTAGCTACACCATCTTCTAATGTTACACCTACTTTTAGTTCGTTAAAATGTGCTTCGGTTAATGGTTTATTTAATGATACATGATATATTTTTCGAACCTCGAATGATGGATGCGAAAGCGTTTGAGCCAACAAACCATCATTGGTAAGCAATAATAATCCAGTTGTATTTCTATCTAATCTGCCTACAGGATAAATTCTTTCGTCGGTAGTTTTTTCAACTAAATGCATTACCGTTTTTCTGCCTTTATCATCGCTGGCGGTGGTTATAAAATCTTTAGGTTTGTTTAATAAAATATAAATAAAATTACGTGATGGTACAATTTTTTTGCCTTTGTATTTTACCACATCGGTAGGTGCTACACGATAGCCCATTTCTTTTACCACAATATTGTTTACTGTTACTTCGCCTTTTTGAATAATCATATCAGCTTTGCGCCTGGCGGCAATACCAGCATGTGCCAAATATCTGTTTAGGCGCATATTTTCATTTGGTGCTTCTTCTTTTTTGGGCTCAAATTCTACTGCTGATTTTTTATTTAGTACAATTTTTTTAGCACCTTTTACTTCTCTTTCTGGTCTTGCTTCTTTTATTAATGGCCCACGTTGGCGCTTTTCATAAAATTTTGGTTCGGGCGATGTAAGCAAAATGCCCTCTTCTTTTATAAACCCTTTTTTATCAAACGAAGCTTTGCTTCTACGGGGTTTGGTATTGCCATCAAAACCGTTGGGTGGTTTATCTGTTTTTTTATACGAATTTCTTTTTTTTGTGTTATCAAATGATGATGCACCGCCACGATTATCCGTTTTTTTATCTGTTGATGAAAATCTTTTTTTAGTGTTGTCATCTTTTTTAAATGATGATGCACTGCGCTTGGCTTTATCATCATAGCTGCCCTCTTTGGGCTTATCATATTTTTTATCCGATGCCGCATATTTTTTCTTTGGCTCTTCATCTTTTTTAAACGAAGGCTTTTTTTTCTTTTCGTCAAATTTAGGACTATTGCGCTGTGTAGCACCTTTTCTGTTTTCGGTAAATGATTTTTCTTGCTTTTTCATCAATGGCGAAGATATAATATAATTGCAGATAAATCTTTTGTAGAGTTCAGTAAAAAATTCCCCTACGTACATTTACGTACAAAAATACGTGGGTTACTCTATTTCAAACTATGGTTTATTACTTAGTATTGCGGTTATAAATACGTACTTAATTAAACCATTTTACTGCTATGAAAAAAACTACGGCTACAAGCACACAGCACACAGCACACAGCACACTAAAATTTAAGCCCAGCAAAATACTACTATTTATGATGCTGATGGCGGTTACATTTTTAAAAACCAATAGTGTAAAAGCCCAAACCACAGCCGATAGCGCCCTTACTGTAACAGATACATCTATCACTACGCCCAATAATATAGTGGTAACCGATAGCAGTGGCAATACCACATTATTTGCAGGGGGGCAACAAAGCGGTTATAGTGGTAATGTTGGTATAGGTACAAATCAGCCAGCCAGCAAACTTTCAGTATATGATGATAAAAATGCTTCATTTAGATTAAGCCAACCCGTAAGCAACAACAATAGCCAAATGCGAACCATTAATGGTAGCAATGGCGAAACAATTAGAAATTTTGAAATTGAAATTTTAAATAATCCATTACAAGATGATTATAGGCAACCTGGCGATGTAGTATTATCAAGCTATGGTGGCGAACAAAAGCCCTACATAAATTTATTAAAAATTAAACAGGGTGTTTATGAACCCAACTTAGGGCAAGTATTGTGTGCCTCAAATCAAAATGGGGCTATGTCTTTTGAATCAATAAATTTTGGATGGATGACATATGAATTAGACCAAAATGGCTGCCCTACACAAGCCGAAAATTTACAAATGTTTTTAAGTAATAGTGGCGATTTGGCTTTATACAATGGCTCATTTGCAGTAGGCGATAATTTTTTTGTAAACAAGGTTGATAAAATTACTTATGCCCGTGAAATAAAAGTAAAACTTCCGCCTTGGCCCGATTATGTATTTAATAAAGATTACAAAAGAATGAGTTTAAAAGATTTAGAAATTTATATAAATCAAAATCAACACTTACCCGAATTGCCTAATGCCGAAGAAGTTGAAAAAAAAGGAATTGGTATAGGCGAAATGCAAACCAAGCTGCTACAAAAAGTAGAAGAACTTACCCTAATAATAATTGAACAAAACAAACGTATTGAAGAATTAGAAAAGAAAAAATAAGCAGCCACTATTATTATTTTATTATTTAAAAAATCTAATTCAAAATGAAAAACATATTTCTATATTTTATTATCATACTGCTTTTTACCGCTTGCCAAAAGCAACCTACTGCCAATTTTAGTACGGATAAAACCACCTACACGGCAGGCGAAACCATACACTGCACCGATGCCAGCACCAATGCCCACCATTGGCTATGGACTATGCCCGATGGCAGCACGTACACTACCCAAAATGTAGATTATGTAATAGATACCAACGATATAGGTGGTACGGAAACAATAACATTAGAAACCTTTTCAAAAAATAAAAGGAAAATCTCCACTATCTCAAAAACTATTACTGTTAATCAAGCTATCTTGGCAAGTGATTTTTATTCATTCAATGGTATTACCTATAAACCAGTTATCAAAAATTCAATTTTAGTTGCTGGGTATTGGACTATATCGGCTGGTGGTTTCAATTATAGCGACCCAGTTGTAATTAAACTATATGATTCTGCTCGACCTACAGTTTCCATGACCTATGGTATAACATCTAATCATAATCTTTTACCAGGGCAGGCTTCTCTTCACTTTTTTTATGGGAGCTATGATGCTGGGCATGACTATGGAGCATTGTCAGGGCAATTAGTCGTTACAGTAGGCTTGAATGGAAGACTTCGTGTTGTATTTAACAATTTACCTGTTACAGCAGGAGGGACTAGTTCTAATAATATTTCGGGAGATATTACTTGTTTCTAAAAAATCAACTATATGAAAAAAATATTTTTAAGCATTATTTTCTTATTCGTGTTAAATTATACCGTTAAAGCTCAAGTAATTGACGGCTATACTGATAAGCAATCATATAGTGCAGGTGAAACAGTAAGTTTTTTTATCAATGGAACACCAAACGACTATAATTGTGGGTTATGCTTTGATGTTAGTTCGAATACCGACTTTTCTCTATTTGCATTAGATGGATCTTCCACTTTTATTGGCTCACATCCTCTTAATTTCCAATCATCCACCAATTCAAATGCTTGGGAAAATGGATTTGGCTATACTGCCACTTTTACATGGACAGTTCCTTCTACAGTTAAAAGCGGTTATTACCTACTCAACAATGTTATTCCAGTAATTATTAAAGGAGATAAAAATATAGGTGGAGCAGATATTGTAATTGTTTATCCAACAAATACCGACAATGCCTATACAAATAGTGGTGGAAAATGTTTATATCCTGATTGTTCAAGTTTAGGACAACAAGCGACAACTGTATCTTTTCATAGACCTGTAGAAAGAATAAATTATGAAGGTGCAAATTTTTCTGATGGATTTTTGAGCTGGATAAAAAACACCAACTACAAAATTAATGTAATAGCTGATATGGATATGGACGATTGGAGTGAAATAGAACATGCAAAACTATTAATTGTAATAGGACATAGTGAATATTGGACAAGGCAAGCCCGATTGAATTTTGATAGATTTGTAGATAATGGAAAAGATGCTATGGTATTAAGCGGCAATACAATGTGGTGGCAGGTAAGATATAGTTCTGATAAGAGCCAAATGATTTGCTATAAAAATGCAGGTGATGTGAACCCGGATACTGACGAAGCAAATGATATTTTATTGCGAACTACCGAATGGACACACCCCATTTTAAAATATTCTGTTTTGGGTAGTATTGGGGCAGATTGGGGCGACCCAAATACTGGTAAAGGACATGGTGGCTATGGCATTGAAGGAACTGCCCAACCTAACACAATAACTGGAGCTTTTGTGTGTAATTATAGTGGTAATGCGAATGGCATACCTAATAATGGACATATTATTTTACTACCCAATTCACCTTTACTAAATGGCAGTTGGGAAGGCAATACTATTGCGCCTTTTTCAGTAGGTGATATTTTACATTTTCCAACAGGCGAATATGATGGTACGTTGATAAAACGGGATGCGAATGGAAATGAGATATTTGATGCGAATGGTAACCCGATATTAGATGTAGCAGCTTTAGGCTTTTACAAAGCCGAAATGATTGGCTATGATAAAACTAAATATCCATCACCCTCGGTAGTATCGGCAGGCGAAACCAACTATTGCCCTTTTATAGCATTTCAAAAAAATTGTTATTCGGGCAAAGTAATTAATGTGAGTAGTAATATGTGGTGCAGCCCTTGGGCTATGGGTGGGCAACAATTTCAAGACAACGATAATAGCTGTTCAAGTTTTTTGCCCGATACTCGTTTAACAGCTATTACTCAAAACATGATAGATTTATTGTTGCAGCAACAAAACATTTGGGCAGATCCAACACCGCCTACATCATTTGATATTAAACCAAATGTAAATGGAGCTGTAAGCTATCAAGCTTGTGTTGACCATGCTATAAATATAACTCCTTGCGGACTTATATCGGGCTATAATTATAAAGTTGATAGAAATGATAAAGTATTAAGTATGTCGATAGATAATAACTGTAATACATACACTGCACTTAAATATAATATAAGTCAAAATAATTCAAATATTGAACAAGGCAATATTTATGATACTATTATTCAATTTAATGTAAGCGTATTCCCTAACCCATTTGAAGAAAAAACGGAATTACGTTTTTATTTATCAGACGCCGAAACCAATGTACAAATAGCATTATACAATATGATGGGGCAGCAAGTAAAAGAAATAGCCAACAATCAAACTTTAACCGAAGGCATACACCAATATGATATTGCAAGAGAAAATTTACCCAGCGGCATATACCAATTGCAGCTAAAAACCAATAATGGCATAATAAACAAGCAAGTGGTAATACAGTAAACCCCTAACTACTTGAAAATGAATAAATTAGAAATAAAAAATGGTTGTACAGCAAGCCCGTACAAGTGTACGAATAGCCCGTACAAGCGAACGGAAGTTTGGTACGGCTGTACGCAAAAGCTGTACAAACGAACGGAAGATTGGTATGGCTGTACGGAAGTTTAGTACAACCGTACGAAGGTTTGGTACAGGTGTACAGCAAAACGGTACAAGCGAACGAATAGCCCGTATAACCTTACGGCAAGTTGGTACAAGCATATAAAAAAAAGAGTAACATCAATTTCAATAATAAATTTTTAAACAAACAAAAAACAATCAAAACCATGAGCGAAAAAAAAGGATTTATCCCCCGAGCCGATGGCAACAAAAAAACGTGGGCAACTAATTTAAAAAACACCATAGCCGGGCAAGCCCCCTTGGTAGGCTTAGTAGCCGCCGATGTAACGAGTATTCAAAACTCGTGTACCGATATAGTAACACAAATAGATGCTGCCGAACAAGCGCAGCAAGCCGCCAAAGCAGCCACGGCTACTAAAACCAATCGTGTAAGTGGCGATGAAACTAACCTACGCAATTTTGTACGCCGCATAAAAGCCAACCCCGGCTATACCGATACCATAGGGCAAACACTGGGCATAATAGGCGAAGACCATAATATAGATGATGCCAATAGCCAACCCGAATTAAAAGCATCAAAAGTGCCACAAGGCTGGCAGTTAGATTTTAATTTAAAAGGCCATTTTTCGGGCGTAAATATTTATAAACGAGCAGCAGGAGCGCCTGATTTTACTTTTTTGGCTCGTGATACCTCATCGCCTTATATTGATACAACAGGCGCACAGCCCGATACACATTATTATGCCTACTATGTAATAGGCGATACCGAAGTGGGTCAGCGCAGCAATGAAGTGGTAATAGGCGCATAATTTTTAACGATAACGCAATACCATACAAAAAGCCCCGATAAATTTTATCGGGGCTTTTTTATTTTTCAATTTATTGAAGTTATCATTTTGAAAATAATTAGTTAATTATTAAGAAACGCTATATTATTTCTGTACCACTAACTTTTTAGTATAGGTTTGTTTGTTAGATTGAAAACTGATGAAATATGCTCCCGAATTTAATTCAGATAAATCTAGATTAACCTCTCCTTTTAATTGTGGTTTATCAAGTATCATTTCTTTTATCAATTGTCCGTTTATATCTAATAATTTTAATTTCACATTGGCTTCCAATTCTGTAATTTCATAACTCAGTTTTACCAAATCCTTTGCTGGATTAGGTGTTATGATTAATAATAACTCACTTTCATTTTGATGCTCTTCTGAAATAATTTGAGTTAATTCTGTTGAGTTATTACTAGCTATTCTTGTTGATGAGCAATTTGTATTTAGTGTTTGTAAATTATTTATTTGCGATACATTAGCTCCACATTTTTCAACTACAAATAATTCGTATTGTTTATTTGGTTGCAACCCAGTTATTGTATTTGTTTTTGTTCCTGCTGTTGTATTGGTTACAGATAAAATGGTAAACTTAACAGCTTGTGCAGGTTGTATTTCTCTGTAGCCTATATAAAATGTAGTGCCTGTGCTTGAATAATTAATTTGAGTAGCATTATTGGTACAGTTAAATGATTTTGATATAAAAACAGGTGCACTACTGCCACATGTTGAACCTCCAGTATTGAATATTAATGTTGTAGAATTTATTATTCCACTACATCTACTGCTTCGTATGTAACATTCATAATTTGATGATGTAGCTAATCCTACTATCGTATAGGTGCCTGAATTGATGATTGCAGCCTTAGCCCATGTTGTATTCGAGCTTTTAATGTTTCTGTAATAAATGATATCTATACCAGCATTTTGCCAAGTAAGGGTTACATCTCTTAAAGTACTAGTTGTTGTATTGGCAACTATTGTAGTAGTGTGTAAATTGCTAATCGGATTTGCAACTATTGGTAATACTGTTATTTTTATAATGTTGCTTGTTACTTTTGTAGCTGTTGCACATAAATAATTAGTTGTTATTTTACAATAATAAACATCAGTAACTAATGGTTGTGTGGTAAAGGTACTTGTTCTTGGTGCTGTGGTTAAGAACGTTCCGTTTTTATACCATGCATAAGTAACTGTGCCATTGCCCGTATTTGATGTAGTAGCAGTAAATGTAACTGAAGCACCTGCACAAATATTTGTACTACTAGCTATGATTGTTGCCACAGGTGTTATTGATATACCTTCATCAATTTGTCCGTTACAATTATTATCTATACCATCACATATTTCTGTTGCACCTGGGTTAATGGCGCTATTAGCATCATTACAATCTAAATTGTTGCTTACATAACCAGCAGATTGGCTGCATGTCAATTGTGAAATTGCTGCATTACCATAACCATCACCATCAAAATCCAAATACCATTTAGTAGGTGTATTTACAGTTACTTTTAAAATAGCCAAACTATCACATCCACCAGCATTGGTTAAGCGCAACGTATCATTGCCAGCAGCGTTAAATGTTTTACCAAAATAAACATAAGGTAATTGTGTGCTACAAATAGTAGTGCTTTGAGTAGATGAAGACGATATTTTTACGTTTACCGTTAAATTTACAATACTATCGCAACCCAAATAATTAGTACGTTTCAAAGTATCATTACCTGCAATAGTAAATGTTTTACCAAAATAAACATAAGGTAATAGTGAACTACAAATAGTAGTGCTTTGGGTAGAAGAATTAGGTGTACATGCGATGATGGGGCACAACAAAGCATCGTATGAAATTGTCCAACCTTTAGTTGTTAAACTTGCACGTGCTGCTGCCCCTGCACAATATATTAATGGCGAAGCATTACCTAAGTTTTTATTGGTATAGCCAGCGTTATTCCATCTTATTAAAATACTATCATAGTTAGCTTGCGAAATACCTGATGATTGAAGCACATTAAACATAGTAGAAGCAGCAGCTATATTCCAACTACCGATGTTTTGATTAAAGGCTTTGGCTTTATAAAACATATTACTCATATCAGTTACGGCACTAGTATTAAAACTACTTGGAAAGGCTTGGTTATAGGCTGTGGCTTTATAAAACATATTACTCATATTAGTTACGGCATTGGTATTAAAGCTATTTGGCAAGGCTTGGTTAAAAGCTGAACAACCAAAAAACATATTACTCATATTAGTTACGGCACTGGTATTAAAGCTATTCAGCAAGGATTGGTTAAAAGCCGAACAACCAAAAAACATATAACTCATATCAGTAACGACACTGGTATTAAAGCTACTTGGCAAGGCTTGGTTATATGCAGTGCAAACTTGAAACATATTACTCATATTAGTTACGGCACTGGTATTAAAGCTACTTGGCAAGGCTTGGTTATAGGCAGTGCAAACTTGAAACATATTACTCATATTAGTAACGGCACTGGTATTAAAACTACTTGGCAAGGCTTGGTTAAAAGCTGAACAACCAGCAAACATACCACTCATATTAGTAACAGTACTGGTATTAAAGCTACTTGGTAAGGCTTGGTTAAAGGCTGTACAACTATAAAACATATTACTCATATCAGTAACAGCACTGGTATTAAAGCTACTTGACAGGGGTTGGTTGAAGGATGTACAATTTCTAAACATATTACTCATATCAGCTACGGCACTAAAATTGGGAGCATCGGTGGCTGGTATGTTTAAATTACTACAGCCATAAAAAGCAGAACTCATACTTGCCCAAGCTATATCGCCCCAATAATCTACTGATAATATTTTAAGTTTATCGCCACCATTATTAAAATAAATACGTGGGAATGTACCTTTGATAGCAATGGTATAAGTGCCTGCTGTACCAAAATCGTGGGTTACACTGCCTGTAGCACCAAACTGGTCGTAAGTACCATCATTATTCCAATCTATATCATAATTATAGCCAGAACCAATTGTAGGTATGGTAATAGATGTACTATTAGATATGCCTACATAATTAGTTTTCCAAGTGGTTACAAATGGGGCGTTAATAGATAGAGTGGCTGCACTATCGCAACCTACATAATTAGTAAAATGTGCTGTTTGGCTACCTGCTGCTGTAAAGGTTAAACCATTCCAGATATAAGGGAAAGTAATGGTGCCAATTTTTAAATTGGTAGTAGAAGTAGATATAGGTTTTACTACAGTTGTAATACTATTAGTTGAAGTATAATTAGAGCCAGTAATGCTGCTGGTAAATAAATCAATTAAATCGGCATCGTTAGAGAAGTTTTGAACCGCTAAACTACTGTCTAAATTATAACTACCTGCATAGTTAAAGCCCATTGCAACGGAAGGTGGATTATTTGTTGGATGGGTTAGAAAATTTACAGGTGCTGGGTTTGAACTACGTATTATAATAATATAGCCTACATGCGGTGCAATAACCCAACCCAAATTAGCAAAAATAAAATAAGCACCAGGGTTTGTAAAAGTGGCAGATACAGTGGTAGGTGCACTAAGTGGAGCTCCAATAAAAGTAGAATAATTAAAAGCATATAATTGAACAGATATAGTTGCAGTGGTAGGTGTGGCTGCCCCCAAACCAAGCATTAGCTGGCTTATGTTATTGGCTAAACCCGAAAATATAACCGTTTTATAAGATGAATTACTAATTGCTGTTCCATTTGCAGCACAAGATGCAGCCGAAATACCTGCAGTATTAAATAATACATCAGTATTGGATGATGCATAATCTGTCATCACACAGGTTATTACATCGGTATCCGTTAAGGTTGAGGTAGTAAAAGTAGTAGCTGATGATGCAGTGCCTACATTGCTACCATTCTTTTCCCATTGATAAGTTTGCGATATATGCCCACCAGTTGGTGTAGCCGTAAAGGTTACTGATGTGCCTGGGCAAATAGGCCCAGTAGCCGATGAGGTGATGGATACATCTGTTACACTATTACTAGCCCATGCTCCATTTACCCAACTAAGTTGAATGCTGGCACACAAGGCGAAAACGATTAAGAGTAATTTGTTTTTGTTCATGTTAATAACTTGATTTATTTTTTGCAAAGAAGCGCATTAAAATTGGTTAATGAATGTATTAGATAAAATTAAAAAGCAAAACAAAAGCCTACCGTGAAAAGTTAGTAGTAGAATAAAGCATTTAGGAAAAACAAAAAGTCCCGATAAAATTTATCGGGGCTTTTTTCATCAATAATCGAAATTAGTTTTTAGCTGCTTCGCTTATTTTAGCTTTTACTTTAGCTTCTATTTCGTTTGCCAAATCGGGGTTATCGGTAAATAATTGTTTAATAGAATCTCTGCCTTGCCCAAGTTTAGCACCTTCGTAGCTAAACCAACTTCCGCTTTTTTGTACAATGCCCGTTTCAACACCCAGGTCAACTATTTCGCCTACTTTAGATATGCCTTGGCCATACACAATATCAAATTCGCAAACACGAAAAGGTGGCGCTACTTTGTTTTTTACCACTTTTACTTTTACATGGTTACCAATAATTTCTTCGCCATCTTTTATTTGTGCCATACGTCTAATATCTAATCGCACCGATGCATAAAACTTTAAAGCATTACCACCCGTAGTAGTTTCGGGGTTGCCAAACATTACACCTATTTTTTCACGAAGCTGATTAATAAAAATACAAGTGCTACCTGTTTTGCTAATAGTAGCTGTAAGTTTTCGCATAGCTTGGCTCATCAATCGGGCTTGTAAACCCATTTTGCTATCGCCCATTTCGCCTTCTAATTCGGCTTTTGGTACTAATGCCGCTACCGAATCTACTACCAAAATATCTACAGCACCACTTCTAATTAAGCTATCAGCAATTTCTAAAGCCTGCTCACCATTATCGGGTTGGCTAATTAAAAGATTATCAACATCAACACCTAAGCGCTGTGCATATAATTTATCAAATGCATGCTCGGCATCAATCATGGCTGCTATGCCGCCACGTTTTTGGCATTCGGCAATGGCATGTATAGCCAAGGTAGTTTTACCGCTTGATTCGGGCCCGTATATTTCAATAATTCTACCCTTAGGTAAGCCGCCAATGCCTAAGGCAATATCTAACCCCAATGAGCCAGTAGGAATAAATTCCATGGGTTCAATTTCTTTATCGCCCAATTTCATAATGGTGCCCTTACCATATTTTTTATCAAGCGTATCTAATGTAAGCTTAAGGGCTTTTAATTTTTCCGAATTGTTGTCTGCTGCTGTTGCCATATAATTTAGTTGTTATTTTTAGTATCAAAATGATTTATACAAATATAGAAGTAAAAGAATACCATAAAAGTTTTTTTTGAAAAAATTATCGCAGCATAATGTGCATTTGATAACAATTAGTATTTGTAATTTGCCGCCTCAAATTTTACAATCATGATAATTGCCCTTTATGGAAGAATAATTCATCAGCCCGATGCCGAATTTATAAAACAACTTTGTGATTATTTGGCAGCAAAAGCTGATGTTGAAGTATGGGTTCATCAACCTTATTTGGCCGAAATAAAAAGATTTGTAAACCCCAAAGCAAACTATACTACTTATAGCACCAATCAAGATATTGTAAACAAAGTAGATTATGTAATAAGCCTTGGTGGCGATGGAACGATACTGGATACTATATCAATTGTAAAAGATTCTAACATACCGATACTGGGCATTAATGCAGGTAGATTAGGGTTTTTGGCAAGTGTAGGCAAGCAAGATGCCGAGCTGGCAATTGATGCATTGCTTAGCGGCGCTTTTACTTTAGATAAACGGGCTTTAATACAATTAGATAGCAACAACAATTTATTTGAAGGCAACAATTATGCATTAAATGAATTTACGCTGCACAAAAAATCTACATCCGCCATGATTGTAATTCACACTTATTTGAATGGTGATTTTTTAACCTCGTATTGGGCTGATGGATTAATAGTAAGCACACCTACGGGCAGTACAGCATATAATCTAAGCTGCAACGGACCCATATTAATACCCACTACCGAAAATTTTGTAATAACGCCAGTAGCACCACACAATCTTAATATTCGTCCGTTAGTAATTCCCAACAATTCAATTTTATCATTCGAAATTGAAGGCCGAAGCGATACCTTTTTATGTACGCTTGATAGCCGCATGGAAACCATTGAAACATCAACACAAATGGCTGTACGCAAAGCCGATTTCAACATTAGCCTAATTAGATTAAATGATGAAAATTTTTTACAAACGCTGCGCAATAAATTAAATTGGGGTAAAGATCAACGCAATTAATTGCTATTACAATGTCTTATGTGTGCCATCGCAAAAGGGCGGCGTTTTGGTATGTTTGCATCCACACAAATAATATTTGCCCGTTTCTTTTACTTCAAATTTATGTGAGCGAATAGGCACACCCTCTACTTGTTTGTGTGTGCTATCGCAAAAAGGTTCTTTACCGCTTAAGCCACATGCACACCACGAATACATAACGCCAGCTTCTAACTCGGCAGCAAACGGAAATTTTTGAGCAATGTTGGGCAAATTTTTATTTTCCATAATGATATATTTTTTAAATGAAATTAAATGATGCTATAAAACTATTCAGCTAATTTTATAGCCTACAATTATACAACATGATATTAGATAAAAGCACATCAACCGAACCTAAGTTTGGAATTAACAACAAACCCATATTTGCCCAACTGATGATTTTTGTTGGCACAGCAATACTTTGTTTTTCGGTATTTGGTGGTTTTGGTCAGCTATGGTTAAACCATTCTATTGGTGCCGAAAATGTAAACGAGTTTTTACAACATCCATTACAAAACATGCAATACATTAATGCTTTTAAATGGATGCAATTATGCAGCAGTGCCGGTATGTTTGGGCTTAGTGCATTGCTATTTGCATTTTTAAAAAACAAAGATGGGTTTGTGTTTTTAAAGATGAATAAATTGCCCAAGTTTGATATAGTGGCGATGATAGTACCCATCGCTTTATTTAGCTTGCCTATTATTGCTTTTGTGTATTATTATAATCAGCAAATTCATTTTGGCGCAATGGATAAAATAATTAGAGATTTAGAAAACCAGAATGGAGAAATTACTAAAGCCATGCTGAATACTACCACCATTGCAGGTTTAATGTTTAACCTAATAGTAGTAGCTATTATACCCGGTATAGTGGAAGAACTTTTTTTTAGAGGCGCTTTACAAAATTTATTGCACGAAGGATTTAAAAATAAACATGTAGCTATTATTGCCACAGGCATTATTTTCAGCGCTATTCATTTCGAGTTTTTAGGTTTTGTGCCTCGTATGATGATGGGCATTATGCTGGGGTATATGTATGTTTGGACAGGAAATATTTGGACAAATATTGCAGCCCATGTGCTCAACAATGGCATTAGTGTAGTGGCCTATTTTCTTTTTAATAATGGCTATATAAAAACCGATATAGATAAAATGGATCATTATGGCACTGTGCCTACCGCAATAGCTGTAATTCTTTTTGCAGCAGTGTTTTATCTGTTTTATAAAAAAACAGCACCACAAAATTTACTAACGAATTAAAATAAAACAGCCGCAAAAAAGTTACATTTTGCGGCTGTTAAAATATTGTTTTTAAGATTGTTTATCCTGCATCGGCTACCACTTCTTTTACTTCGGGTACCATACGTTTCATCAAATTTTCAATACCCGATTTTAAAGTAATCATACTGCTTGGGCAACCGCTACAGCTACCTTGCAATACCACACTTAATCTGCCTTCTTCTTCATCAAAATTTTTATATTGAATAGCGCCGCCATCCATTTCAACAGCTGGCTTCACATAGTTTTCTAATACTTCTTTAATTTTTGTAATTACTTCTTCGCCTTTTAATGGCTCGGCAGATTTGTTTTCGGCAATATCTAAAATAATTGGTCTATCATCTTGCACATATTTTTTTATAAATGCTTTAAGCGAAGGCATAATATCTTCCCAAATAGTTTCAGGATGCTTAGTAATAGTTACAAAATTATTCATTATAAAAACACCTTTTACAAACGGAAATCCGAATAAATCCATTGCCAATGGTGCATTTGAAGCAGCAGCTACATTTTGAAAATCGGCCGATTTGTTTTCGTACAACACCTTATTTACCACAAACTTTAATGTTTCGGGGTTGGGTGTAGCCTCTGTATAAATATCTATTATTAACGATTGAACTTGTTCCATTTTAAATTATTTGATGCAAAATTAAGGAATAAAAACTATAACAACATAGAAGTAGGTTTTGTTTTAAATTTATAAAATGTAGAAAAGTATTTCTGCACTTATACTAACCGTATTGAAAACTTTATCCTCTTAATCAGCGATAAGCTTTTCAATTAGTGCCACCCGTGTGCTACTTCAATTTTTCTTTCAAAAACTTTGCAGTATAACTCTCTTTGCATTTTACTAAATCTTCGGGAGTGCCTGCAAACAAAAGGTTGCCGCCATGTTTGCCGCCTTCGGGCCCAAGGTCAATTACCCAGTCGGCACATTTAATTACTTCGGTATTATGTTCAATTACTATTACACTATGTCCCACCTCAATCAATGCATTAAATGATTTTAGCAATTTATTAATATCGTGAAAATGTAAGCCAGTAGTAGGTTCATCAAAAATAAATAATACTTTTTCGTGTGCTTCGCCTTTACCTAAATACGAAGCCAGTTTTACACGTTGTGCTTCACCACCCGATAATGTGCTGCTGCTTTGTCCTAAGGCTACATAGCCCAAGCCTACATCTTGCAGCGGTTTTATTTTATCTATAATATTTTTTTCGGCAGCAAAAAATTCCATTGCTTCATCCACCGTTAATCTTAAAATATCGCTAATGTTTTTGCCTTTGTATTGCACCTCTAACACTTCATTTTTAAAACGATTGCCGTTGCAATCTTCACATGTTAAATGTATATCCGCCAAAAATTGCATTTCAACCACCACATCGCCATCGCCTTTACAAGTTTCGCATCTTCCACCTTCTACATTAAATGAAAAATGTTTGGGCAAATAGCCTTTTATTTTGCTGGCAGCTTGGTCGGCATATAAATCACGAATTAAATCGTACGCTTTTATATAAGTAACAGGATTGCTTCGAGATGATTTTCCTAAAGGATTTTGATCAACCAATTCAACAATTTTTATTTGTTCAATATCGCCACTTATACTGTCGTACAAGCCAGGTCGTTCGGTAGTTTCATCCAATTGCTGCAATAAAACTGGATACAAAATTTGTTTGATTAAAGAGGTTTTACCACTACCACTTACACCACTAATTACTGTTAAACAATTCAATGGAAATGTGGCAGTAATGTTTTTTAAATTATGTTGTCGGCAGCCGTGCAACGTAATACTGTTCATTGATTTACGACGAATGGTTGGCACTTCAATTCGCAATTCATTATTCAAATATTTTGTAGTAAGCGATTTTGAATCCTTGTTTAATTTTTTGTAATCGCCTTCAAACACCACTTCGCCACCCAATTTGCCAGCAAATGGCCCCATATCAATAATGTAATCTGCTTTTTTCATCACCTCTTCTTCATGCTCCACCACAATTACGGTATTGCCCATGTTTCGTAAATTAATTAGCACATCAGTTAAGCGTTCGGTATCTCTGGGATGCAAGCCCACACTGGGTTCATCTAAAATATACAACGATGAGGTTAAATTACTTCCTAATGTTCGGGTTAGTTGAATTCGTTGTGTTTCGCCACCACTTAGTGTTGACGACATTCGGTTTAAAGTAAGATAACTTAAACCTACATCCATCATAAATTGCAAACGATTATTAATTTCAATCAATAATGTTTTTGCAATTTTTCCATCATGGGCATTTAATTTTAACTCTTTAAACCATTGCTGTAGCTCATTTACAGGCATATTTAATAAATCGCCAATATTTTTTTTGTTGATTAAAACATAGCCTGCATCTTTTCTAATTCGGCTGCCTTTACATTCGGGGCATGAAGTTTTACCACGATAACGTGATAACATTACTCGATATTGAATTTTGTAAGTTTCGTATTCAAGATGATTAAAAAAGTTTTGAATGCCTTTAAAATATTTATTGCCTTCCCAAAGCAATTGGTATTCTTGTTCTGTTAAATCGGCCACGGCTCTATGAATAGGGAAATCGAATTTTATTGCATTTTTTATTAATACATCTCTCCACTCTTTCATTTTTTCTGTTCGCCATGGCGCAATGGCATCTTCATAAATACTTAATGATTTATCAGGAAAAACTAAATCATGATCAATGCCTAACACTTGCCCAAAACCTTCACATTTTTTGCAAGCGCCATAAGGGCTATTAAAACTAAAAAGATGCGGCGAAGGAATTTCGAACTGCATGCCATCGGCTTCAAAACGATTGCTGAATGTATGTTTTTCTTTATCTACAACATCAACCACACAATTTCCTTCTCCTTCGTCAAATGCAGTTTGTATGCTATCTGCAATACGTTTTCGATTGTCTTCATCGGTTAACTGAACAGTGAATCTATCAATAAGCAAATAGATATTAGTGGTGAGATTTTCAACAGCAGAAGCAGTTGGTTTCTTGTTATTAGTTTCGGGTAAATCAGTAGTTTCTTTTTTCGATTTTGATTTTTTAGGTTTCGCTTTTTCTTCAACAAATCGCCCTTCTTCGTTCAATAAATCATCAATCTTTTTTGTTTCGCCGTTTTCAATTACACGGCTGAAACCATTTTGTAGCAATATGTTTAGCTCTTCTTTTAAAGTACGTTCTTGTTTTAATTTTAGGGATACATACACTAAAACTTTTGTGCCTTCGTCAAACGAATGAATGTAATCAACCGCATCACTCACTTCATCTTTTTTTACTTCATTGCCGCTTATTGGCGAATATGTTTTGCCTACACGGGCAAACAATAATCGCAAATAATCATACAACTCGGTAGATGTGCCAATGGTGCTTCGGCTGGTTCTTGAATTTATTTTTTGTTCGATAGCAATAGCTGGCGCAATGCCTTTTATGTATTCAACATCGGGCTTATCCATACGCATTAAAAACTGACGAGCATAACTTGAAAGGCTTTCTACGTATCGTCTTTGACCTTCGGCATATAATGTATCAAACACCAAAGATGATTTGCCGCTGCCCGAAACACCAGTAACTACTACCAATTTGTTTCGTGGAATATTTACATCAACGCCTTTTAGGTTGTGTACTTTGGCGTTTTTAATCAGTATATGCGTTTTAGCGGTTGGTTCAGTCATTAATATATTTGAAAAAGATGTTTTGAAAATTGGGCTTCAAAACTAATTAAGTTGATGCAACAAATATGGATTTAATGAATAACAATGTTTTTAAGATATTTTACTTAAGCTTTGGGTTAAGCTTATGACGAGTAGCATCACGATTTGTTTTTTTAT